>MEKT01000184.1:26105-36117 GCA_001767435.1 Acidobacteria bacterium RIFCSPLOWO2_02_FULL_65_29
CGGGTCTGATCGATCCCGGGCCGGACGCCGTGCCCTTCAAGAGCGCGACGCTCGATTCGCGCACGTGGACCGTGCACATCGAGGCCGAGCGCGCCGACAAGACCAGGAGCGGCACGGTAGTGCGCTACGTGATTGACGGCACACTGTCCAACATCGGGTCGTACAATCGCACCTTCACCGGTACGTGGACCGAGGGGGCGATCAAGGGCGATTTCACGCTCACGCGCGATTAGTGACAGCGCCTCGAAGGTCTTTCGATGTCCCGACATCATCCGCCCTTCCGCGCAGACCACGTCGGCAGCCTGCTGCGGCCTCCAGCATTGCTGGCCGCGCGCCGGCGCCGGCAGAACGGCGAGATCTCCAGTGAGGAACTGCGCCGGATCGAAGACACGTGCATCCGCGAGGTCGTGAAGAAAGAGGAAGCGACCGGCTTGCGCAGCGTCACCGACGGAGAATTCCGCCGAACGTTCTTTCACATCGATTTTCTCGAGCGTCTGCAAGGTGTCTCGGTGACCGGCGGGATCGAAACCAAGTTCCACACACGGACGGGAGTCGTCAACTTCGCCCCGCCGAGCCTGTCGGTCACCGGTAAGCTCCGCCACGTCGCGGACATCCAGCGCCCAGACTTCGAGTTCCTCACGTCCGTGACCACCCAGACCCCGAAGGTCACCATCCCGTCGCCGACGATGGTGCATTTTCGCGGTGGGCGGAAGACGATCGACATCGACGCGTATCCCGACCTCGACGAGTTCTTCGTCGATCTGGCGCAGTGTTACCGCGACGAGATCGACTCGCTCTACCGGGCGGGCTGCCGGTATCTTCAGATGGACGACACGAACCTCGCGTACCTGTGCGATCCGAAGCTCCGCGCGGGTGCGCGCGAGCGCGGCCACGACCCGGACCAGTTGCCGCGCGCCTACGCCGCGCTGATCAACTCGGTCATCGACCGGCGTCCGAAGGATCTCACCGTGGCCGTTCACTTGTGTCGCGGGAATTTCAAGAGCGCATGGGTGGCCGAGGGCGGATACGAGCCGGTGGCCGACGCCCTCTTCAACGAGCTGAACGTGGACGCCTACTTCCTGGAGTACGACGACGAGCGTGCCGGAGATTTCCGGCCGCTGCGCCTCGTGCCGAAGCAGAAGATGGTCGTCCTGGGACTGGTCACCACCAAAGTCGGCACGCTCGAATCCCGCGAGGAACTGATCGCACGCGTCAAAGAAGCCGCGCAGTTCCTGCCACTGGAAAGGATGTGCCTGAGCCCGCAGTGCGGATTCTCGAGCACGGTCGAGGGGAATCAGATCACAGAAGAGCAACAATGGGCGAAGCTGCGGCTGATTGTCGACACGGCTCGAGAAATCTGGGGCGACTGACGAAGCCAGGAGGCGCGAATCTCGACACCCTTAGCCCGTTATGCAGGTCGAAACGAGAATTTTGTGCTCGTTCCGCATAACGGGCTAGGCGCGCACGGCGCGCCTGCGAGGGAGCGGCGCGGGGCGTAGGGGTCCCCGCAAGCGACCGAGCCGGGGTGTGGGGCGGAGCCCCACGTTATCTAAGGGGTGATGCCATGACGATGAAACGAAGAGAATTTCTGGCGGCCGGTGTCGCACTGAACGTCGGGTCAGCGCTCGCGCTGGCGCAGCAAGGCGGTGCGTCGCCAGATCAGGCAGGCCGCGGTGCTCGAGGCGGGGATGGCGGTGGCGGCGGGGGACGCGGCGCCACTCCGGCCCGGTCAGCGAAGACGACCAGGATGTTCAAGTCGCCGGGCCTGTATCCCAACGCGCTTGCCGTGATGACGGACGGAACGGGAGGCTTGTGGATCGGCAGCAGAAGGTCACTCCTCAAAGTGCGCAGACGTATAACCTGCCCTTGGACCCGGACCCCGATGAGGTGGCGTGGCTGGTCGATTGGAACGGCAAGCTGCTCAAGACGGTCAGCACCCATTCGCGCAATACGTCCGGCATGGCGTACGGCGGCGGCTGCGTGTGGATGGGCGCGAACGCGGCCCCATATGGCATTTTTCAGGACGATATCCACTCCAAGCAAATCAGCCACCGTCAGATTCCGCTCAGCATCGACGGCAGCGGGCCGGCATTCCGGCAAGACCGCCACACCACGATCCCGTACTCGATCCGGCCGAGCACCTCCTCGACCAGTGCCGATCGTGGGCCGTCAAGCAGGAGAGCTTTTCAGGCCTTGTGCAGGTCGAGACGGTGAGTCTTCCGGATCTTCTCGGACACGTCGTCGGTCAGCTTCGCCCGCGCGGCAAAATCTCGCCAGCGTGCTACGGCGGCGCGGACCTCCTCGACGAGCCCATCGGCGCGTCCGCGCTTCAATCCCGCGCTCTTCGCCCCAGCGTGCACGTCCACCATCACGAACCCGTCGCGCTTGCCGTTGAGTGTCATCTGGTGCGTCGCCGTCCAGCTTCCCGACGGATTGTAGCTGTAGGTGACGTCGAAGGCCGGTGCCAACGTCCAGCGCCCTTCCCGATCCATCAGGAAGGCGATGTTCTTCACATGATCGTCCTGATTGCGGGCCACGATGTTGAAAAGCATACGGCGGAATTGCTCCTCCATGGCCACCATCGGTAGGGCAAGTTGGCGGATGGCCAGGAAGGCTTGCTCGTACGAATAGGCACCCGCGTGGTTGTAGTCGAAGTGTGCGAGGGCGCCGAGGGACTGCATGTGCAGCTTGCCGCCGTCGGCCAACCGGTCGAAGCGCCGGGTCATGAAATGGCGGCGGCCATGCTCTTCGAGCAGTCGACACTCGCTCATCGTGATGCCGGCCGCACGGGCCATGAGCGAGTAGGCGTATTCGATGACGCCGTAACCCTGCGGGTCCTCCAATTCCTTGTCCTTGTTACCGGCGACGCCGTCGAACTTCAGCAGCCAGTAGCTGAAGCCGGGGCCAGCGGTCACCTGGCCGGAGCGCACTTCGTTGGTCTTGCGATTCCAGGCGATGACGGCCTTGGCGCGGGCACCTCCTGCAGATGTCCCGACGCGCAGGATGTCGGTCAAGGCCTTCTTGCGGCGCGTGCTGGACAGCTCAACTCTCAGGCGTTGGCGCTCAGTGAGAATGTCGGAAGCAAGTCTCACCAGCGCATCGACGTCGATCTTGGTGGGTTTGTGTGGCCGAGGTCCAAGCACAGGCGCAAACTCCAATGCCCCCATGCCGCGCGTACCCGTGTAACAGAGTCGTTCGATGGAGCCAAAGCTCTCCGGCGTTCGTCCCGTCGTCGCAAGCCAGGCGTCGATCAGCGCGTTGCCGAAGCGATCTGGGAGGGAATCGGCCAGCAGGCCCGGCAAGCCGTGGAACGTGCGGCGCGGCAGCTCCGGGAATTCGTGGACGCGCGGGCTGAGCGGCAGGGTCAGCGGGGCGACTTCAATGCCGCTCTCGGCGAATTCCGCAGTGTACTGGAACGCAGCGTAGTCGCGTCCTTCGTCCATCGACGCAGCGCCGATGGTGCGGCCCCACAGGCGGACCTCGGCGATCATGAGCCGTCACCCCACGTCCACTTTCGTGAAACACCGGTGGCTGGTTGGCGGCGACCGGAGGCGCGCTTGCGTTGACGACCCGCCAGCTTCAACTGTTCGATCGGGGTCGGCCCGGTAGCGGGGACCAGGGCGTCGAGTCGGTCCGCTAGTCCCAGAGCGCGGAATACTCGCACGAGTCCCGAGAGGCGTGCGCCCACTTCGCCCGACTCCAGCCGCTCTACCGTACGCTTCGAGACCCCCGCCTCCTCGGCGAGGGCTGCCTGCGTGAGGTTGCGCGCGAGTCGGACGCCGGCAAGACGACCACCTAACTCGCGCAGGATGGCCTCGTCTGTGAGCTGCTTAGATAGCTTCATAATTCGTCATAACAGACGAACTATACCATAATATGGCCACTACTCGACATATATAGCGAAATACTGTCGTCGTTGTTTTCATGGTCGTGCCGTAAAGGATCAACGGCTGCTCCCATTGTGCCGATGGTCTCGTCCGGCTGTAGTATTTGCGGAGCACAGGGTCGAATGATGGAGAAGACCATGCCGAATCGCAGAGACTTCCTCAAGAATGCAGCGGGCGCGACGGCCGGACTGCTCGTTGGCGGCCGAGGCTTCGCGGATGCAGGCCTCCGATCTCTTCAGATCGGCGTCCCCCCAGCCAAGCGGCGCGAGGTGTTCATCGGCGGTCGTCGCGTGAGGACCGTGGACGTTCACGCGCACTGTTTCGTGCCGGAGGTCTGGGACCTGGTCAAGGACACACCGCTGGCCGCAACGGCGAAGAACAACCTCACCGGGAACATCGCGCTCGGCAACCCGCAGCGACTGTACGATATGGACGCCCAGGGCATCGACTATCAGGTGATCAACGTCAACGCCTGGGGCTACTCGGCGGACCGCGCGCTGGCTCGAGACCTGATCACCCTTCAGAACGAAAGACTTTCACAGTGGGTGGCGGCACACCCCGATCGCTTTGTGGGAATGGCCACCGTCGCGTTGCAGCATCCCGACCTCGCGGCCGATCAATTGGACGAGGCGGTCAGAAAGCTGGGACTGCGTGGCGCCGCGATCGGGGGCAGCGTGGAAGGCCAGGAGCTCTCCGATCGAAAGTTCGATCCGTTCTGGGCAAAGGCGGAGGAGCTTGGTGTGCTGCTGTTCATGCATCCGCAGGCCGCGGCCGGCACGACCCAGAACGCGCGATTGCAGGGAAAGGGTGGCTTGGGCAACACCATCGGCAATCCTTTGGAGACCACGGTGTTCCTCTCCCACTTGATTTTCGAAGGCACGCTCGATCGTTTCCCTGGGCTCAAGATCTGCGCGGCGCATGCGGGCGGGTACTTACCTTCGTACAGCGGCCGGTCGGATGCATTGTGCGGGCGTAGCGGCGGCGCCGACTGCAAGGCGCTCAAGAAAAGGCCCAGTGAATATTTCAAGCGGGAGCTCTTGATCGACACGATGGTCTTTCGTGAAGAGGGGCTGCGGCATCTGATCGCTGAGGTCGGCGTCGGCCAGATGGTCTATGGAACGGACTATCCGTTTGATTGGCCCGTCGGTATCGATTTCGTCCTCGACGCGGCTTTCTTGAGCAACGCCGACAAGGAAGCGATCCTCGGCGGGAACCTGATCAAACTGCTTCGCATTGCGTCTTAACTCATGTGGGGCTCCGCCCCACACCCCGGCTCGGTCGCTCGCGGGGACCCCAACGCCCCGCGCCGCTCCCTCGCAGGCGCGCCGTGCGCGCCTAGGACCAATGGCTGTTACTCCCAAGGAACCGTGAGGTCGTAATTATTCGCAAGCGTATCCCTGGCGGTGACCCTGATCTGCTTCGGCCGCGCGATCGCCGGATCGAACAGCATCCCGTCCTCGGTCCGAAAATCCGCGAGCCTCAAATCGGTCTTCCGACCCGTATCGAGCGTCGGCAGGACCTGAACGAACGTGGCGCCCGCGTCCGCTTCGATCGTCGCGCGCACGTTGAGCAGCGGCCGCCCCGCGCCATTCTCGACAACGACGGCCGTGTCAGACCTGGTGACAGACAGCCCCGTCGCCCCCTCGGTCGCGCCGATCGCCTTGTCTACCGCCGCATTCGTGCACGCGGCGATCAGCGCAGCCAGAATCAGTGCGCCCATGTTGGACACGCGTCGTCGCATCGTTTCCTCCGTATGGCGAGGGTCTCTCCGCTCGCGTATCGATCTGGTGCGAAGGTGCGAGGCCACCACGTTCTCGAGACGCGCTCCCGGATCCGGAACCGCCGACGATCCGGGACACAGATAAGGCTCATGATATCCAACTTGACGCATGAGTGAAGTCTGATTCGTCGCTCCCCTTCCGGCGGGTCAGCCGTGGTTTGCATTTGGCGCCCGTTGGTTTAGACTCGTTGCCGAGCGAGGGGCAGTGCGACTGCCCTTCTAGGCGGAATGTCGAGCCGTGAAGTCGCCTGGGCAGGCGAACCCCCGGCGTTGCGAGCACTTGAGGAGAGCTGAGTATGACTGGGAAAAAAGCGGACACGGGCGCGACAGACACTCGCACAAGTCGGCGACACTTCTTCAAGCTGCTGGCTGGAAGCCCGCTGCTCGCCCTGGCCTATCCGGGCCTGCCGCCCAGCTGGCAGCAGGCGGTTGGGCGGGAGTTGGAACGGAGTGCGGCAACCGGCCCGCGACCTGCGGGAGTCCCGTGTCCGGACTGCGGTCGAGAGATGGTGTTCGCGTCTCCCGCCGATAGCCGCCGCTTCTCGGCGCAAACGAGCGGCGCACCGGCGCAGGGACCGGGCGCCCTGGAGACGCATCTCGAGGGGCAGGTTATTGAATCGGTCGACGAGGCGATCAACGTGTGGGACTTCGAGAAAGTCGCCCATGCGAACAACCTGCCCGAGCATTGGGCCTACATCCACATGGGTGTCGACGACTTCGAGACGAGACGGGCGAACCGGGAAGGCTTCATGCGGCTCCAGCTCCGCCCCAGGCGCATTGGTCCGGATGTCGCCAAGGTGGACACGACGGTTCAACTCTTCGGTCGCCGATGGAACACGCCTCTCTTCCTGTGCCCGGTCGCGGCCCTCGAGGCCTATCACACCGAGGGCGAGAGCGGGGCCGCCAGGGCGGCTCGGGCGAGAGGCATTCTGCAGATTCAGTCGAACTCGAGCTCGCAGTCGTACGAAGACATCGCTCAGGCCAGGGGCGAGCCGCACTGGTTCCAGCTCTACGCGCCACCCGACTGGAACATGAACAAGAGATTGCTCGACAGGGTGTCGAAAGCCGGCTGCCCCGTTCTGGTGTGGACGGTCGATCTGCTGGGCGGGAGCAATCGCGAATTGTCGAGGCGCGCACAAGGACGCGAGGAGTACGACCGGCCGCTGTGCCAGAACTGTCACAACCACAAGCCCGGCTACCAGAGGCCGATGCGTCGTGGACTTGAGGGTCCTCCCGGAACTCGTACGCCGTTCGACATGACCTACATCAAGCGTCTCAAGGATGCCGCCCCCTGGAAGGTGGTCGTGAAGGGCATCGTCACGCGTGAGGAGGCGGAGCAGGCCGTCGAGAGTGGCGCGGACGGCATCTTCGTCTCGAACCACGGTGGTCGCGCCGAGAACAGCGGACGCGCGACGATCGAGTCTCTCCCGGAGGTCGTGGCCGGTGTGAAGGGCAGGGTGCCAGTGATGATCGACAGCGGTGTCCGGCGCGGCGCGGATATCTTCAAAGCCATTGCGCTCGGCGCGGACGCGGTTGGGATCGGTCGGCCCTACGTGTGGGGCCTTGGCGCGTTCGGTCAGCAGGGCGTCGACAAGGTGATCGGGCTGCTCCTTGCCGAGTTCCAGATGGTCATGAGGCAGACTCGTACGACGACGATCGATCAGATCGGCCCGCAGTTCGTGATGGAGGGCAAGACTCCCATCATGATGCGCAACAACAGTCTGGGCTTCGGCCTCTGACGCGAGGGGAGGCATGAGAGTGGGAGCTTCTGGAATGCCGCCACGAATGAGAGTCGGGCCTGGAATGGCGATCGCTCTGGGTGCCGTGCTTGTGGGCCTGCACGCGCGTCCGGCGGCCGCGCAGCGACCCAACGTCGAGTTCACCGTGACGGGAACCTCGACGATCCGCGGCTGGACGTGTTCGGTGAGTGGCGTGGCCGCAGTCACTCCCGGCGCCGGCTCGTCTGTGCCAGCGCCGGGTTTCGCGACCGGCGTCCAGGCGGTGACCATGACGGTTCCGGTCAAGGCCTTCAAGTGTCCCAACGACGAGATGACGCAGCATCTCTTCGAGGCCATGAAGGCCGACAAGTTCTCCGAGATCGTCTACCGTCTGGAGAAGTACGAGGTGTCAGCGCGTCAGACCCAGACGACGGGCACGCTGACGATGACGGGCGTGACGCAGCCGATCAGCCTGCCGATCACGTTGACAGCGTCCGCTCAAGGCGTTCAGATCGAGGGAAACACGCGGCTCGACATGACGAAGTTCGGCGTCGAACCGCCGGTGGTCATGCTCGGCCTGTTGAAAGTGGGGCCTCAGATCCGTATTGAGTTCAAGGGTATTGTCGCCCGCTGACGGGTCCTCGTCCCCCCCGCGCGCAAGACCGGCCGCGCCGCCGCCGGGTTCGAATCCCATTCGGGACGCCATTCCAGATTTCGGTCTCTCACCTTCAATGGTCCTTGGCGCGCCTGACTGGCTTCGGTCGTGTCCGCGCACGGGCGCACAACCGATGCCGCGATGTTCCGGGCGTACGCTAGGGCCTTGGACGAGCACCCATGGCCGCCATCGTCAGGCGCTGATTTACCGCTATCGCGCGGGGCAGACACCGGCCAATTGCGAGACGTTGCCTACGCACGGAGCAGCGTGGTCCGCAAATGGCTTACCGCCAATGAATGGCTTACGTTGACAGGTCCAGCATACGGGGTGTAGCATATGGATCTCGTCGCCCCGACTATACGGCTGAATGGGGCGGCGTATACGCAAGGCCCCTGCGGGGGCCTTTTTATTTTCCCGCCTATGGACCGTGTCGCCGTCTTCGTCGACGCTGGATATCTGTTCGCACAAGGCAGCAGACTCCTGTCCGGGCAGAAGCTCACACGCGGCCAACTCACGCTAAGGCACGACGTCGTGATCGAAAAGCTGCGCCTGTTTGCGCAAGAACTTTCGCGAGTTCCCTTGCTGCGGATTTATTGGTACGACGGGACTTCGACCGGCCCGACATCGCAGCACTTGACGCTTGCGCATCTCCCTGACGTCAAGGTGAGACTCGGGTTCGTGAATACCGTCGGCGAGCAAAAGGGAGTCGATTCGCTCATTGTCACCGACATGATCACGTTGGCCCGCAATCACGCCATGTGCGATACGGTTCTGCTCTCAGGTGACGAGGACGTGCGTGTGGGCGTGCAGCAGGCACAAGAGTTCGGCGTTCGCGTTCATCTGCTCGGCGTAAAACCTGCCCGTGGGAGCCAATCGCTGCTCTTGATGCAAGAGGCGGACACCACGCACGAATGGGCTGACGCGGATGTAGGAAGCTTTCTGAGCATTCGAGCGAAGGACGAGGCCCCGGCGGCGAGTGCGGCACCGAAACCGGCGCCGAAAGACGCCCCGGCGACGAAACCGGAGGGCGAGTCGGCAGTCTACGTTCGAGTCTCCCTCGAAGTGTTCGGAGAAGTGCCGGCTCAAGACCGCGAAGGTCTCATTCTCTCAGTGCTAGAGGGTGGCCAGATACCACGAGACGTAGACGGCAAACTTCTGACTCGGGCTGCCAAAGTTCTGGGTGGTGTTTTACAGCCTGCTCAAAAGCGATCCCTTCGCCAAGCATTCAGGAAGACCTGCGAAGGGCCGCCTGAATAGTCATGCTGCACGACGGAGCCGCTCGATTTGGTCTGCGGCGATCTGGGTTCCTTCTTTGTTCATGATGCCAGTCCCGTCCGACGGTCTCGAGGGCGACGCCGCTGCGGTATACATGCTCGCGATGACGAAGACGCGAACACGCACATGACAAAAGTCTTCATCGCCGGGTCGCGACGACTGTCGCGCCTCACCGCGGATGTGAAGCGCCGGATCAACACCATGATCGAGAAGGACTTCACGATCCTCGTCGGCGACGCAAACGGCGCCGACGAGGCTGTCCAGCGGTATCTTGCAGAAAAGGGTTACCGCAACGTCATCGTCCACTGCATGGCGAACAATTGCCGCAACAACGTCGCAGACTGGCCGACGCGCGAGATCCTGCCGCCCAAGGGGGCGCGTGGCTTTACCTACTATGCGGCGAAGGACCAGGCGATGGTTGACGACGCGGCGTACGGGCTTATGCTCTGGGATGGCGAGAGCAAGGGTACGTTGAACAGCGTCGTCAACATGATCCGCCAGGATAAAGCGGTTGTCGTCTACCTCGCGCCGAAGAGAACTTTCCAGACTTTCCGTTCGCCGAGTGACTTGATTGATTTGCTGAGTCACTGCGATCGAGCGAGTGTGCACAAGTTCGAACGTGAACTTGGAATCGAACAAGTGCTGCACCGTTCGCCGCTCCTCTAGACTGCACAGCAGCCAGCGATCCACTTCACTT
>MEKT01000185.1 GCA_001767435.1 Acidobacteria bacterium RIFCSPLOWO2_02_FULL_65_29
AGGCGCGTTCGCGGGGCGTCTCGGCGGAATCACGCTGTTCGATCATTTCCAAGAGGCCAAGTCGGTTTGCGAGCAATTCCCGCGCATGGAAGATGCGATCGGAGTTTTTGCCAGCTCCGGCTTCACACTCGATAGGGTTGAGCGCGTGGTTCAGCAAACCTGTTCAAGTTTGAAGGAACTGGCTGCCCGTACGCGACTCCGGGCCGACACGACCCTGATGCTGATGACGGACCAGGAGTACACCGCTCGGCAAGCTGCGCTTGAGCAGACTGCGGCCACTGAGGCGGCTCCGACCCCGATCTTCGACACGCTGGATCTCGTCGTGCTGCGGAAAGCCGCGGCGTAACATCCGTTGGCAGTCGTCGTGGATTTGCGAGGCCGTAAACCGGTGCGCCGGCGACCCGGACGATGGTGGGGACTCACGGAGCCGCCTATCTTCGTGGGCGGACGGCATGCCATGGAGGCACTGATGCCTAGCCGGAGTCTTTGAGCGCCGCCCTGGCGGCCCGCCCCGGTTTGGTCACCATGCGCTCGTAGTCCCGGTGCATGAGCGGCGAGGACAGCAGAAAATCCGCTGTCGCCCGGTTGCAGGCGATGGGGACCTTGTGGACGACCGCGATGCGGAGCAGCGCCTTCACGTCGACGTCGTGCGGCTGCGGCTCGAGCGGATCCCAGAAAAAGATGACAAAATCGATCCGCCCCTCGACGATTCCGGCGCCCACCTGCTGGTCGCCGCCGAGCGGGCCGCTCAAAAAGCGCGCGATGGAAAGTCCCAGCTCGCGGGCGAGAAGGCTGCCGGTCGTGCCGGTGGCGTAGAGCTCGTGCTCGCCGAGCGTGCCGCGGTTGTAACGCGCCCATTCGAGCAGATCGTTCTTGCAGTGGTCGTGCGCGATGAGCGCCACGCGCTTTCGGGACGCCATCGGAATGGTCGCGTACGACTTGACTTCCATTGTTCCTCCTGTCGACAGCAGCATCCTGACAGGCCTGAATGACGGCCGAATGTCTGCGCTGGCGCAGATCTGAAAACTTACAGTGCACCCGCTCCTTCAAGACGCACGCCAGTCAGAGCGGAATCTGCGACGCGTTCTGTTCAGCAAAGTGAGGATGCGCGATCCTGGGTTGTCGAACAATTACGTTGCTACTCACCGTACAAGCTACAGAGTTGTCGGACTAGCAAAGCCGTGTGCGACGCCTATCGGAGAACGTTTGGGCTGTTTCTGCTGATAGCTTTTCTGGTACGACAACTCAACCAGCCCGCGGCGTCCCGACTGCAACGGAAGATTGATGTCCTGGCCGCCATGGAGAAGTCGCGATGACCCATCGAACGTGATGGCATAGGCGACCGGGCAGAACAAGCTTACGGGGGAAGAGTAGAATACGCGCCAAGGAGCGTGGGCGATGGTCATGATCGGTGATGCCACGCCCGCGATTCGAGTCGAGCGCCTCGCCAAGCGGTACGGGCGCGTCGAGGCGCTGAAAAACGTCTCCTTCGACGTTCGGGAAGGAGAGATCATGGGATTTCTCGGTCTGAACGGCGCCGGAAAGACCACAACCATTCGCATCCTGCTCGATCTGGTGCGCCCGACGGCCGGGCGCGCCTTCGTCTTCGGCCTGGACTGCCACACGCGCGGGCTCGACGCGCGCGCGCGGATTGGATACCTGCCAGGCGAGCTCGGTTTCTACGGCGACATGACCGGAGAGGCGACGCTCGCCGTCCTCGCCCGCCTCAGCGGCCGCGCCATCGACATGAGGTTGCAGCGGGAACTGCTGGACCGGCTCGAGCTGTCGCCCCGCGACCTGCGCCGACGGGTGCGCGAGTACAGCACGGGCATGAAGCGAAAGCTCGGCATCGTCCAGGCCTTTCAGGCGGATCCACCCTTGCTCATTCTGGATGAGCCCACCGAGGGCCTCGACCCGCTGATGCAGGAGGCGGTTTACCAGCTCCTCTCGGACACACGGCGCCGCGGGCGCACGGTGTTCATGTCGTCCCATGTGCTGCCGGAAGTCGAGCGCGTGTGCGATCGAATCGGACTCGTCCGCCAGGGCGAGCTCGTGCTCGCGTCGCCGGTCGACGAGGTGCGACGTCTCGCGGCTCGAAGCGTTCGGGTGCTGTTCAACGAGGACGTGCAGAGCTCCGGCGCGGCGTGGCCGGAAGGGTGTGAGGTCCTCGAGCTGGCCCCTCGCGCCTGGAGCTTGCGGGTGCACGGCGCGCTCGGTCCGCTCGTGGCGATGGTCTCGTCGATGCCCGTGCAGGACATCGAGGTGCGTGAGCCGCGTCTCGAGGACGTGGTGAAGCGCTATTACCGCGACGAGGCGGCGTCCTGATCCCGAGAATGTTGGTCCTTGTCGGCCATTCGCTGAGGCGGATTCGCGCCGCGCTCATCGTGCTGGGACTCCTGCTCGCCGCTTTCCAGTTCCTGCTGACGCAAGTGGCGGCGTACCTGATGCGCCAGAACGCCTTCGGCCAGCTCGCGGAGCTGATGCCCGACTTCGTCCGAACCGCGGCCGGACCCTCCGCGCTCGGCTTCATGTCGTACACCGGCATCGTCGCCCTTGGGTACTTTCATCCAGTCATCATCACGGCCCTGGTGGGTCTGATGATCGCCATTGCGACCGAGCCCGCGGGCGAAGTCGAAACCCGGTTCGTGGACCTGACGCTCGCTCGTCCCCTTCGCCGCCTCGACGTGATCGCCCGAACGCTCGTCGTTCTTGTCTTGGCGGGAGGCCTGATGCTCGCGCTGATGGTCGCGGGCACATGGACCGGGCTGACGTGTTGCGCGCCCGCCCAAGCGGAGCGGCCGTCGTTCGGGCTGGTGCTGTCTCTGGCCTTCAGCCTGGCGACAGTGATGGCCTGCTGGGGCGGCGTGGCGCTGGCGATTGGGTCGGCGGCGCGACGCCGGGCGGTTGCCGGGGCGGTCGCGGGGGCGCTGGCGCTGGCCGCGTACCTGCTCGATTACCTTGGCCGGGCGTGGGAGCCGGCCTTCTCGATGAGCAGGCTCTCGCCGTTTCACTACTTCGAGCCGATGACCCTGGTCATGGGACAAGCGTTCGACGCGCGTGATGCGGCGATGTTGCTCGCCATCGCGCTGGCTGGAACGGTGGCAGGCTGCGTGACCTTCTCTCGCCGCGACATCTGACGGCCGGTGAACTCGCGAACCTGACCGCGCCGTATGACAAGACGACTCAGGGCGACACGCAGCAGAGTGAGGACCGCTTCATCACGGCATGATTCCACCGCCGAGGGAGGGAACGATTGACCGCCACGTCGCGCAGCGTTCACTGATGGAGCTTTCCTCGCGAAACCGCGTTAATATGCCAAGCGACCGACGAAGTTCTTCGTGAGCTCAAGCGCGACGGCCGCGCACCTACGCGTGCGTCGAGGAAGCGCCGTGTGATGAAAGGGGAGCGGCTATGAGGAAATACGGTGCGACGATCGCGGTCCTCTCTCTCATGCTGGTTGGTGCGCCGGATTCCGCGCGCGCCCAGAACGATGCCACGACGACCATCAACCACATCGCCAACGCTTACACGCTGGTTCCGAACATTACCTATCGCACCGTCAGCAACTGGGACGCCAAGCTCGACATTATTCAGCCGCGCGGATTGACGACGCCAAATCCGACCCTCATTAACTACCACGGGGGAGGCTGGACCGCGGGCACCAAAGAGAGCGTCACAATTTCGCTGCTGCCCTACCTGCAGATGGGCTGGAGCGTCGTCAACGTGGAGTATCGGCTGAGTAACGTGGCTCTGGCGCCAGCGGCGGTCGAGGATAGTCGTTGCGCGCTGCGATGGGTGTACAAAAATGCTAAACAGTACAACTTCGACGTGAAGAAGATCGTGACGACGGGCAACTCGGCAGGCGGCCACCTGGCACTCGTTGTTGGCATGCTCCCGGCGTCGGCTGGCTTGGATAACACGTGTGCCGGCGACCGCGCAGGCGGCTCCAATGCGTCGGGACCGAACAACACCGACGAAATGAAGGTCGCGGCCGTTGTCGACTGGTACGGCATCACGGATGTCAACGAGTTGCTCGACGGTCCGAACATGAAATCGTACGCCGTGGCATGGCTCGGCGCCATGCTGAATCGTGAGGAGATTGCCAGGCAGGTCTCACCGGTGACGTACGTGCGCGCCGGAATTCCTCCGCTGATCAGCGTGCACGGGGATGCGGATCCAACGGTCCCTTACAGCCAGAAGCAGCGCTTCCACCAAGCGCTTGACCGAGTGGGCGCGGCTCACGAGCTCGTCACGGTGCCGGGCGGCAGACACGGTGGCTTTACGGACGCCGAGCAAGTAAGGAACTACGCCGCCATCCGGGGCTTCCTGACCAAGCACAACATCTTGACGGGTTACCCAGCCAAGACCTCGCAGTAGGCGGCCGTCCGGAGACTTCCGCCCGGTCCGTGGAATGCGCAGTCGAACGGAAGCGCCCTCCCAAGAGGCTTGCCCGGACCTCCGGCGCCGACTTCGAGCTCAAACGCTCGGGTCAGGCCGTCGCGGTTCGCGGGTACCGACTGGGGCAGCATGGCGCCTCGAACTCAGCGAACGTCGCGAACGTCTACTGTCCTGATGAACGATCTTCGCCTCGGCCTGCGGCTCCTCTGGAAGGACAAGGCGTTCACGCTGACGGCGGTGCTGACGCTGGCGGTGTGCATCGGCGCCAACACCGCCCTGTTCTCCATCGTCCACCACGTGTTGCTGAGGCCGCTGCCGGTGCCCGAGTCGGCGCGCATCGTGCTGATGGGGAACGCGTACCCCGGCGCGGGCGCGGCCGTTGGCGGATCGTCGGCCGTTCCGGACTATTACGACCGCCTCCGCGACATGGACGTCTTCGAGGAGCAGGCGGACTACCAGGGCGGCAACCAGAGCATCGACCAGAACGGGACGCCCGTCCGCATCCGCATCAACCGCGTCACGCCCTCGTTCTTCCGTCTGTTGCGCATCGCCCCGGCGCTCGGCCGCACGTTCAGCGAGCAGGAGGGCGAGGTCGGCAACGACAAGAGCGTGGTGCTCAGCTACGGGCTGTGGCAATCGCAGTTCGGTGGAGATCCGGCGGCGATTGGCAAAGACCTGCGCATCGACAGCCAGCCGTACACGGTGGTTGGCGTCATGCCAAAGGGTTTCTATTTCCTGAACCCGGACGTGTTGCTCTGGCGTCCGCTGGCGTTTACGGCGGAACAGAAGAGTGACGAGCAGCGACACAGCAACAACTTCCAGAACATCGGCCGGCTGAAGCCCGGGGCCAGCATCGAGCGCGCGCAGCAGGAAGTCGACGCGATCAACGCACGCAACCTGGAGCAGTTTCCGGCGTTGAAGCCGCTGCTCATCAACGCGGGTTTCCACACAACCGTGGTACCGCTGCAGGAGACGCTCGTTCGCGACATCAAACCTACGCTGTATCTGATGTGGGGCGGCGCGCTGTTCGTGCTGCTCATCGGATGCGTGAACGTCGCGAACCTCGTGCTCGTTCGGTCGCGCGGGCGCATCCGCGAGCTCGCCACACGGATCGCACTCGGCGCAGGGACGGCACGGGTCTGCCGGCAACTCGTCACCGAAAGCGTGCTGCTGACGCTTGTCTCGGCGGCGTTCGGGCTCGCCGTGGGTTACGCCGCGCTGCAGGCGCTCGGCGCGCTCGGCATCCAGGAGTTACCGCGTGGCACGGAGATCCGCCTCGATGGCATCGTGGTGGCCTTCACGATCGCCACGGCGGGCGCGATCGGCATCATCCTCGGCCTGATTCCCGTCGCGAACGTCCTGCCTGCGAACTTGGCGATGGTGCTACGCGAGGAAGGCCGGAGCGGCGCGGGCAGCCGCGGCGCGCGAACGCTGCGCCGGGCGCTCGTGGTCGCCCAGGTCGGCTTCGCGTTCGTGTTGCTTATCGGTGCCGGCCTGTTGTTCGCCAGCTTCCGCCAGGTGCTCGCGATTCAGCCGGGGTTCAATCCCGACGGCGTGCTGACGGCGTCGATCACGCTGCCGCGGTCGCGATACGCCGACGACAGCGCGCTGATTGGCTTCACGCGCGAAGCGCTGCTGCGGATCCGCGCGTTGCCCGGCGTCAGCGCCGCCGGCGCGACCAACACGATTCCCTTTGGCGCCAACAACAGCAATAGCGTGATCTTCGCCGAGGGTTATCAGATGAAGCCCGGCGAGTCGGTGATTTCTCCAAGCCAGGTGTACGTCACGCCGGGCTACTTCGAAGCGATAGGCGTGAAGCTCGTCGGCGGCCGCTTCTTCGACGGCCGCGATGTCTCCACCGGCCCGACGAGCATCGGCATCGGCGGACAACGACTGAGCGCGCGATCGATGATCGTGGACGAAACCCTCGCGAAGCGCTTCTGGCCCGGGCAGGATCCGGTCGGCCGCCGCATGTACTTTCCGAACGACATCAAGGATCTCACCTCGATTACAGAGAAGACCGTATTCCACACGGTGGTCGGCGTCATCGGCGACATGAAGCTCCACGACCTCACCGAGGCTCGCCAGTCTGTCGGCGCGTACTACTTTTCAACCGACCAGGCCCCGGCCGCGTTCATGACGTTCGCCGTCAAGACCGGCGGCGATCCGCTAGCCCTCACGAGCGCCGTCCGCGGCGTGATCAACGGACTCGATCGCGAGTTGCCGGTGTTCGACACGCAGAGTATGGATCAGCGGATGGAGCGGTCGCTCGTCAGCCGGCGCTCGCCGGTCGTGCTGTCGCTCGTATTCGGCGGCGTGGCGCTGTTTCTCTCGGCCCTCGGCATCTACGGCGTCCTCGCGTATCTGGTGACCGAGCGGCGGAGGGAGATCGGCATCCGCATCGCGCTTGGCAGCAGCGCGGCGGCGATCTTCGAGCTCGTGCTGCGCGAGGGCCTGCTGCTCATCGGTGGCGGTTTGGTGCTCGGTGGGGCAGGCGCGTTCGCGCTTCGGAAGAGCCTGGAGAGCCAGTTGTTCGGTGTGGCGGCCACCGATCCCATCGTGCTCGTGACCGTGACGGGACTTCTGGCGCTCGTGGCTGTCCTCGCGTGCGCCTTGCCTGCGGGCCGCGCGACGCGCATCGATCCGATCGTCGCGTTGACGGAGTAAAGGGGCGCGTGTGAGCGACGGCCGGGGCGTCATCGTAACATCCTGTAGCGGCGCTCGAGCTCGACAAGTTGAGGGATCAGCTCGGAATGTGCCTGTACGTGGAAGATATACCGCGGCACGTCGCGTCCCGTCGCCCGGGCCATGAACGGTTCGCCCCAGAAGCTGAGTTGTGCCTCGACTTGCCCGTCCGACTCACGGTCGGCCAGGATGAACGAGACGGTTTCTTTGAGATTGCACCACCGCGGCTCGCGGACTTTGTCCCTCCCGCGGCAGGCCGCGAGTTTTGGGGCGACGTGATCGCGCCAGTTCGTTTGTTCGCCCTCGTCGAGCACGAACGCGATTTGGGTCACGAGCGGATTTTCCACCGCCGGCCGCAGCAGACAATCGAAGAGCTCCTGGGGGCGGAACATCGTGAGGCAGACGTTGAACCACACCATGTCGCCGCGGGCGTGACGTGCGAAGGCCTCGCTCGCCTCCCGCAGATGGCGCGGGCCAACGAGGACGACGTCCGGGGCCTTGAGCCCATCCTGCAGCTTGGCGATCATCTGTTCCGTCCGGCCCGTTGTGGCCTCGACTCGCTCCTCGCGCTCCTCGTGCCGCAGCTGCCGGAGCAGCAGGAGCGCGACGAGCACCAGCGTGATGGTGAGCAGGATGTCGATCTGGACGACGTGAAAGAGGTGAAGAATCAGCGCGGCGACGGCCGCCGCGATGCCCGCGATGGCGTCCCAGTCGTAGCGGCGAAACCAGTGCGCGCCGCTCGGTTTGTGCATGCCTCAGTTTCCCTGACGATGGTCTCTGGTGTCGAGTGGCGGCCACTAACGCTCGACGAAGCTCTTCAACCGGCCCAGCGCGCCATCCCATTGCGCCGAGATCACTTGAAGATACCGGCGGGCCTCCGCGAGGCGCTTTTGTTCCAATTGCCAGATGCTCTCGCGCCCTTGCTGCGTGCTGCGAACGAGACCGGCCTCTTCCATCACGCGCAGATGTTTGGTGATCGCTTGCCGGGTGATGTCGAAGCCGGCGGTCAGCTTCGCAATGGACATCGGTCCCTCATCACGGAGACGCGAGACCAGGCCGAGCCGCGTCTCGTCACCCAACGCGGCAAAGACCGCCGCGGAGCCTGCCGGCTCCATGGTCGCCCCGACGCTACGCGGCCTGGGCAAGGTGCTTCTCGATCAGCGTCATGACCATGCTCCAGCCCCCTTCATTCGCGGCAAATGCCTTCGCCCGGCGTGCCAGCGGGATTTGATCGAAGCCGGACTCGGTGACCGTCAGCACGATGCCGTTCGCCGCTTCCTCGAGCGTGAAGACAATGAGCGTCGTCGGTTCGCGCGAGTAATCGACGCCGGGCTCGACGGCGAATGGATGCCAACGAAAGGCGAACAGCCGCTCGGGTTCGATCCGATCGATGGTGATCTCGAACGGCATGCCCGCGTATGGCTGCTGGGCCTTGGCGACCTCGTCATCGACCGTGGTTGGAACGATGACGCCACGCTGAGGCTTCCCCGGCGTAAACGGGCCCTCGAACCTGACGCCGAACCACGTGCCGAATTCCTCGGCGTCCGTGAGCGCCTTCCACACACGCGTGCGCGGGGCGCTCAGCAGCACTTTCTTCTCGATCCGATCCGTCGTTACGACAGACATGCGCAACCTCCTGGTTGCCCATAGTACACAGAGGCGACGCATTTGGCAACCTCTGGGTTGCAGATGTGATCGGGCACAACCCGCGGTGTCGCCTGTCGAGTGCAGGCCCGCTCGTGGTATGACTGATTGGTGCCTGCCGATGAAGGAGTCGTGCGCATGACTCGGTTCCTCACCTACGCGACACTCGCCGCGTGCGCCCTTGGCGGGCTTGGCGCGGCGGGACGGCAGCAGCCGGTTTTTCGAGGCACGGGCGACGCTGTCCGTGTCTTCGTCACCGTCACGGATCGAGACGGCCGGCTCGTCACGACGCTCACGCGCGACACCTTCGAGGTGCGAGACGAAGGGAAGCCGCAGCCGATCACCCTGTTCGACAACACCCCTCAGCCCATCCGGCTGATCGTCATGCTGGACGTCTCGGGCAGCATGTACGGCAACCTGCCGCTGCTTCGCGGTGCCGCCGAGCAGCTCTTCGCACGGCTGCGTCCGGACGACGTCGCGCGAGTCGGCACGTTCGGGCATGAGATCGCCATCAGTCCCTCGTTCACACGCGATCCCGACGAGCTCCGCGCGGCGTTGCCGGACACGATCGCGCCCGATGGGCCCACGCCGCTCTGGCGCGCGATCGATGAGGCGCTGGACGCGTTCCGAGACGAGAGGGAAGAGCGCGCCGTGATCCTCGTGCTGAGCGACGGCAAGGACAGTGGCCCGATCGGCTTCCGTCAGCGTGTCGCCAGCCAGGGGCAGGTCATCGACCGTGCGCGCGACGACAACGTCATGGTCTACGCCATCGGCATGCGCAGCCGGGGCGTGCGGCCGATGGCCGGCGTCGGTCCCGGTGGCCTCCAGGCGCTACTGACGGCCGACCTCCCCGACCCCGGCCTCGCGCGCGTCGCCGAGGAGACCGGCGGCGGCTACCTGGAGATTCGCTTCGGGCAGGACCTCGCCGCCGCCTTTGCTCGAGTCGCCGACGAGCTGCACAGCCAGTACCTCCTCGGCTTCGCTCCGCCCAAACGCGACGGCAAGGTGCACGACATCGACGTGCGCGTCACGCAGCGGGGGCTCCAGCCGCGCGCCCGGAAGAACTACGCCGCGCCGAAAGAGCAAGGGTGAGCGACCTCGTTCGGGACCTTCGCTACGCGGTGCGAGCTCTCCGCAAGAGCCCAGCCTTTACGGCGACTTCCGTGGCCGTACTCGCGCTGGCGATTGGCGCCAACACGGCCATGTTCAGCGTGCTGAATGCGGTCCTGCTCCGGCCGCTTCCGTATCGATCCCCGGAGGAGTTGGCGATGTTGTGGACCGGGATTCCGGGTCAGAACCTTCAAGGCCGGCCGGCCTATCTGACTGTCGAAGAGTGGCGGCGTCAAAGCAAGAGCTTCGCGGACATGGCGGTCTTTGATCCTGTTTCGGTGACGCTGACGGATGCGGACGGGGCGGGAAAGATCAGTGTCGCGAGGATTTCGCCCAACTTCTTTTCGCTGCTCGGCGTTCAGCCGTTGCAGGGGCGCAGCTTCTCGGCCGAGGAGGCCGAGGAACGCCGGCGTGTGGCCCTGATCAGTCATCGGTTCTGGCAAGCCCGTTTCGGAGGCTCGCGCGATGCGATCGGCTCGTCGATCGAGCTTGACGGACGTTTTTCTCAAATTATCGGCATCCTCCCCGCGGGCTTCCAGGTTGCGAGACTCAATGCCGATGTGGATGTGTGGGAGCCGCACACGATGTTTCCGGATTGGGAAGCCCGTCGTGGCGCGCGTGGCGCAGGCTCGTGGTTTGTCGTGGGGAGACTGCGGCCGAACGTGACCGTCGACCAGGCCCAGGCGGAGATGAGCCCGATCGCACGCGTCCTCGACGAGGAGTTGCCGGCGGCCGACCGGAACCGGGGAATCACCCTCGTCTCCTTGAGCCAGTATGTGGTCGGATCCAGGTCGCGGTTGGCATTGTGGATGCTCACAGGTGCGGTGTTTTGTGTGCTCCTCATCGCCGCTGCCAACGTGGCGAGCCTGTCGCTGGCGCGCAGCGTCAGCCGCGCGCGCGAAATGGCCATTCGAGCGACTCTTGGAGCGAGTCCAGCACGGATCGTCCGGCAACTGCTCGCCGAAAGCGTGACGCTCGCCGCGCTATCGGGTCTTCTTGGTACATGGCTGGCCGTCGCAGGCATCCGCCTGATCCGCGCCCTCGGGCCTGGCGACCTGGCTCGTCTGAATGAGGCGAGCCTCGATCTGCGAGTGCTCGCCTGGGCCTTGGCCATTTCCCTTCTCACAGGAATCCTGGTGGGACTGGCGCCGGCGCTAACGATGCTACGCCGGAACTTGCGGCTTTCCGGCGAGGAGGGCGGAAGAAGTGTGTCTGGCGGACTCGCCACCCGCAGAATCCGCCGCGCTCTCGTGGTGTCCGAGTTTGCGCTGGCCATCATTCTGCTGGCCGGCGCCGGCCTGCTGGTCCGAAGCTGGTTGTCCGTTGAGCGCGTCGATCCGGGATTCAGGCCTGAGCGGGTCCTTTCGATGCAGCTCTCAACGACGGCCTTCTTTGCACCCGCGCAACGGGCCAACTTTTATGGCCGCGTGCTCGAGCAGATCGAATCGCTCCCCGGCGTGGAGAGCGCCGGCATCATCGGCGATCTGTTCATCAGCAGCGACTCAGAAGAGATCCTCACCACCGAATCAAACGCCGGAATCACTTCCGAGCGCCTGCGGCTCCGCAGAGACGAGGCCAGCGGAAGATTCTTCACCACGCTCCGGACTCCTTTGCTCCGAGGGCGCTTCTTTTCGGTCGAAGACGGCCCCGATGCGCCGCGGGTCGTGATCATCAACGATGCGATGGCTCGCCACTTATGGCCCGGGCGCGATCCGGTCGGCAGGAGAATCAAGCTTGGCCCGCGGGATTCCGACCGCCCGTGGTTGACCGTCGTCGGAGTGGTGGGCGACATGCGCCGTCAGGGACTGGAGACCGAACCCATCCAGCAGATGTTCGAGCCGCTGGCGCAGAATCCTTCCGGGCTCGAGACCCTTCTCGTCCGAACATCTTCCGATGACCCAGTGCAGATGGTGGCGACGATTCGAGCGGCCATCGGTCGAGTGGACAAGGACGCACCGCTCTACGGCGTGACGACCTTGGAAGAACGGCTCGGCGCCTACCTCACGGAGCGCCGCTTCCAGACCTCGCTTCTGATCGGATCTGCCGTCGTTGCGCTCCTGATGGCCGCCATCGGGATCTACGGGCTCATCCTCTACTCCGTGGCGACGCGCACGCAGGAAATCGGTATCCGCATGGCCGTAGGCGCGCAGGCCGGCGACATCTTCCGTATGGTCGTTCGCGAGGGGCTACAACTGAGCGTGACTGGTCTCACGCTCGGGCTCGTGGGAGCCTTGTTGGTGGGTCGGGCCGGCTCGAGTCTCCTGTTCGGCGTGACGGCCACCGATCCGTTGACGTTCACGACGGTCTCGCTGGTGCTGACCGCGGTCGCCGCGGCAGCCTGCTATTTCCCGGCGCGCCGCGCCATGAAGGTCGAGCCGATCGTGGCATTGCGGCAAGGGTGACGGCATCGGTGAATTCGCCCTTCGTCGGCACGTAGAGGGCGCACGTTGATCGGCATACGCCCCGAATTCTATGCTAGGCACGCATCGCCCATCCGCGCTGCGCAGAACAGGAAAGGCGGTTCCGATGTCGTTCGAGATGAGGCCTCGGTTTGGCAACGGCCCGCTCTTTGTTGTCCTGGCCGCTCTCCTCGCATTGTCGCTGCAGGTTGGGTACAGCGTGGGATCAGGAAGCGCTAGACTGACGGCGGCTGTGCCATCTACATCTCAAGCCCAGACGCGGGGGGCCGATTTTTCGGTACCTTCGCGCCCTGAGACGGTGACGTGGGGCTCATTTCCGATCGACGCACCGCCGATCCTGACGATTCGTTCGGGCCAGACCGTGCGCATCGATACCCTGTCGCACGCCGGCGCCACACAGGACGAGCATCCGGTGCAGTTCCTCGAGCCTTACGGCGTGAAGCGCGAAGAGATCCTGCAGGATGTGCTCGACTTTTGGGCGTCGAGGACTGGACGCCCTCGCGAAGGACGCGGGGGACACATTCTGACGGGGCCCATCTACGTGGACGGGGCAGAAGCCGGAGACATGCTCGAGGTGCAGGTCCTCGATTTGACGACCCGCGTGCCGTACGGCATCAACAACACCAGTCCAGCGAGCGGGATCTTCGAGCCGACATATCCAGGGGCGCGGCCGGGTGATGGGGCGCTCGACATCACGCCAGGCACGCGGCATTTGATCCGGACCGGCCGAATCGGGGGACGCGAAGTGGCGCTCTTCTCCGGCGACATTCACGTGCCGCTGGCGCCGTTCATGGGCGTCATGGCTGTCGCGCCCAGGGATGCGGTGGTGGGCCAGCCCGGTGTGACGGTGGCGGGGGTCCAGAGCTCGCGGCCGCCCGGGCCGTTTGGCGGAAATCTGGATCTCAAGGACCTGACAATCGGAAGCACGCTGTACCTGCCGGTGTTTCACTCCGGCGCGCGCTTCTACGTCGGGGATCCGCACTCGGCGCAGGGCGACGGGGAAGTGAGCGGGACCGCGATCGAACATTCGCTCTCTGGCGTGTTTCGGTTCGTTGTCCACAAAGGCAAGACAATCACGGTACCTCGCGCCGAGACCCCCACGCACTACATCCTGATGGGGATCGATCTCGACCTCGATCGAGCGCTGCAGAAGGCGGCGCGGGAGGTCGTGAGCTTTCTCGTCGCCGAACGGGGGCTGTCGACGGCCCAGGCCTTCTCGCTCGCCAGTATCGCCGTCGACTTTCACATCGCCGAGGCCGTGGATCTGACGCAAGTCGTCGCCGGGAAGATTCCCAAGAGCGTGTTCCTGAAGAATTGATGTCCGGCATTCCATGCCGCTCACTGCTCACTTCATGAACACGCCCCTTGGTGGCTTGACGACGGCACCCGTGTCGTGGGCACCAGACGATCGTCCCTCATCGTCGACCCGCCCGATGGTAGAGTTACGCGTGTCATGAAGCGCTGCGGAGACGCGCACGGATTTCCTGTCAACGATTTCCGGATCAAGCGGGTGCTGGACAGCCTGACCGCGAGCGCCGGCGCCATCAAGGGCGACGAACCGTCTGCCGGCGACATTGCCGCCAGAGTCGACGCGTTGCGGCATCTCCTCCGAGAAGTGGACCACGTATAGGTCGCCTTATGGATGGCACGATTACTGAGCTGCAGCGTGATCGCGGAGTCGGGCATCTCGTTGGGGTCGACGGGAAGACCTACCTGTTTCACCGCGGTGCTCTTCAGGACGCGTGGTTTCACGAGCTCCGAGAAGGCGCGGCAGTGACGTTCGAAGCCATCCAGGACCCAACCGGATTGAGGGCCAAGCTCATCCGCATTCTGCGAGCCTCCACGTAGTCGCTACACGACGAGGGCCGTCAGCCGATCCAGCGTCAGCTCGCCGGCATGCGTCACACGGAGATCGGCGGCGCGCAGGCCGTGGCGCTCGGTCAGCCAGTGTGGGATGGCAATGCGCGTAGGAAGTTTCTCAGCAACGGAGCCCAGTCAGATCCTCCGCGAGGGAGACGAGATCGTGGCCGTTGACCTGTTCGACAACCGCATACCACTCGTTGTTCACGGTCTCGGGGCACCTCGCTCCGAGGATGGCAGCGGCGATGGATGCCACGGAGTCGCTGTCGCCGCCTACATTCGTGGCCAGAAGAATGGCCGCCTCGGCGGACTGCATGACCGTCCCGAGCGCGACGGCAAGCGGCACAATCGTCAACGGGTTCTCCGGAAACCATCGGGCGGCCACCGCCCCAGGGTTCAGCTCGCTGCATTTGTCCACATCCGCGTGGATGGTGCGGAGGGCCTCCGCGAAGGTGGCATCCGCCGAATCCGATCGTTGGCGTTCGGCCTGAGTGGCTGCGCGTTGTGCGACCTCGATGATCTCCGGCGGCGACGCTCCGTCGATCGCCGCAGATACAGCGGCTGCCGTAGCCGCTGCCGCCGCGATCGCCAGCGCCCCGCCATGGGTTGAAATCGAGGCCTCGCGGGCGGCCGCGACAATGTCGTCCAACCGGTCTGAGCGGTACAGAATTCCAACGGGTGCAACGCGAATGGCCGCACCGCATCCATCGTGGCGCTCGGTCACTCGTCCCGGATCGCCCGCCTGGTGGAACTCCCAAAGCGATGTGACGCCCGGATGAACGCTCTTCTTGCACTCGAGCAGGTGCCGGCCGACGCTCGTGTGACGGACATCGCCGTCCTGGAGAATGGCCCGCGCCACGGCGATCGTTCCCTCGGTATCGTCGGTCGTCTCTCCGATTCGCCACTCGCGCTTCGCGTTGCCGACGTACCGCGGGATGGGCGTTCCAGGTGGTCCCTCGAACCCGCGGACCCCATCCGGATACCATCGAAGAACGTCAGCGCGGGATAACGTCTCGGTCTGCTTGCCGACCGCGTCGCCGGTGGCGATCCCCTTCAGGCAGGCGAGAATCCGCTGTTTCACCGAGCGATTCATGTCAGCAGCAGTGCCTTCGCAGTTACAGCAACGTCGCAAATCCGTATTGCCGAAAGTCCTCGCGATCGCCTCGTTGATTCGCAGGCGTTCCATCACGACGATCCATTGCAGTGTGAACTGCTTGACCTGGCCACGCAACTTCGCGAGACGCGCTGACAGGCGCGCGCCAGTCTATTCACCGCAATCGCCCGGCTGTGCGCGGCGAGTCCACGGCGATGATCGAGGCCATGGCCGCGGCGTACCGCGGCGGAATAGACACCGGCCTGCTGGGCCGGTGGTGGCATGATCACCGGCTTTGTGGGCATCATCCGCCGGTTCCAGTATGAGACGTCCTCAAAGAACTGGCAGCCGATGGGAGTCGACGACGACGTCCGATTGCACGTCCAAGTTGGCCGCCCACCATTCCCCAGAGCCACGATTCCGGAAGGCGAAACAGCGGGGCCGTGAGCACCGCGAGCGCCGACGGTGAGTGCGCGTGCGTCGTGTAGTACG
>MEKT01000186.1:0-15700 GCA_001767435.1 Acidobacteria bacterium RIFCSPLOWO2_02_FULL_65_29
GGGGGCGACATCATCTGCTCGCGGATGCGGGCCGCGGCCGCCGGCGTGGGTGGCGTCTGCGGCTGCGTCTGGGACCTGGCCTTCGGCACGCCGTCGTCCTTGACGGTCACGACGAGCGTGAGCGGCTCCCCCACCTTCGCCGTTCGAGTGTTGCCGCCCTCGATCGTGACGAGGGGCGGCTGGTCGGCGCGAATCTCGGGATTGCTGACGCCGGCGCCGAGCGCGCCCGTCTCGGACATGATGTCGATGTTCTCGATCAGAAAATCGGTTCTGAGCGACGCGTAGACCTTCTGTGCCTTCCCCTGCGTTGTCAGCGTCCAGACCATTTCTTTGTCGCCGAAATCGGCCGGCACCCGCACTTTGAAGATGAACCGGTTTCTGCGCGGCAGAAAGTGCGTCGGCTGCCCGCGATCGGGGCCGCCGGGCTCGATGATGTTGCCGGGGCCGATCGGGACGTCGATCTCCTCTTCCCAGTTGTCGTTCATGTACCCGAACAGGAAGGCAAACGACCCGTCGGCGTTCTTCTCGAAGCCCTCGTAGGCCGGCCACACGGGCTGGCCGCTGGCGTACGACTGGGCGCGCGTCCCCGCGGGAGTCAGAAGCATGACGAAGGCAACGAGCAGGACCGACACCGGTCCGAGCAGCCCGTGGTGAAGGTCTGGCGTTGCACCGAGACGGGCGAGGCGCCCCGCCGGCAAGGCGCGACGACCGAGAATACCGGGAGTATTTGAGGGAGGAGCAACGCTGCCGGCGGGGATGCATCGCCCGTCGAATGCAGCCAGACGTTCACCACGGGCTGCTAGAACCCGTGTCGAGATCGAAAGCGCGCGGTATGTCATGGCGTCGTTACGGCTGCTGGCCCTGGTTGTTGTTGGTGTTGCGGGCCGGCAGCGGCTGGTTGCACAGAGGGCAACCCAGGATCACGTCGCTCCTGGTCATCTGGCGCCGCTTGGCCATTTCCTGCTCGAACTGCTCGTCGCTGAGCGCGACGCCTTCGCCGAGGTCGATGAACATGTTGGCCACCGAACGATTCCCCGACCCCTGCCAGTTGCGCGGATCCGGCAGATTCTTGTTCGACGGCGAGTTGTCCATGTAGCCGATGATGTGCAGGATCGTGCCCTTCGGCAGAATCGGCGCCGCGTCGTCTGCGTAGACGTACCCGCGCACCCAATTGTGATCGTAGCCGGCGCACGAGAGCGTCTGGATGTTGATGCCCCAGATCGCTTCGAGACACATCCGCGAGCCCGGCGCGTGCAGGTGCGGCTCGAACGACGTGATCTTCGTGTGCTCTTGCAGGACCGTGTACGCGTGGAGCTGCTGGTTGGCCTCCATCGGCCTGATGGAGATGTCGAGGCCGTTGCCAAGACCACGGCTTCGCGACGACTTCACCGTCGGCTGATAGCCCTTCGGATGGAACTTGAAGCCGATCTCGAGATGGCCGGTCGTGTCGCGGCCGTTCGAGTGCAGATGGACCGAGTTCGAGATGATGCGCGACTTGGCCTTGAGCAGCCTGCCGGCCTCCGGCGGGAAGTAGTCGGCGTTGCGGCCGACTTCGTGAACGGGCCACGGCGTGTTCACGCCGTCGCCGCCGCCCTGATCGGTTCCCCAAATCATGTGGTGGAAGACGTACCGCGCGCCGACCGTGGCCCTGCCGCCGCCGTCCTTCGGAATGTCGTTCACTTCCCGAATCTGGAGCGCCGCCACGTAGCGATCTTCGGTGAGCCCTGACGCCGCGCTCTCGACCTCCCCCCACCAGTCCGGCGTGTTGGCCTTCACGACGACGTCCTTCATCGTGACGACCAGGTCGGGCGCGCCAATGGCCCAGCTCCCCGTGTCGGCGAACTGCCGCGGCGGGGGCATGTCGGCGGGGTTCCCACGGGGCGCGCCGCCGTCTGCCCACTTGCCGATCATGGCAATCTCGCGATCGCTCAGAGAAGGATCGTCCTTGTACTGTTGAATCCCGACGTTCTTCTCGATGTACCACGGAGGCATGACGCCGCGATGGGGGCCGATCGACGTGCGCTGCTTGATCGTGCGCGCCCACGGCCGCACGTCCTCATAGGTGACGAGCGACATCGGCGCCACGCCGTCGGGCCGGTGGCAATTCTGGCAGCTCCGCTGCAGGATGGGTGCGATGTCCCGCGTGAAGGTGACGCCTTCTGCTCCGGGGGCCCCTCCCCCCCGGTTGCCTGGGACGGCCGTCTGTTGCGCCCTCAGACCCTGGGACACGGGAAGGCTCAGTAAGGCCATCCCCAGGAACACTTTGAAGCCGAACCTCATTCCAGCCTCCATTGCACACGTGGGCAGGGTCCCTCGGACGCGCCCGACAAGCCGTCCGCGCCCAGCCGCGACGGCGATATCCAACGTATTAGAACACGGAATTTGGCCGCTTGTTCAAATTCCGGTTGCCGCATTGAACACAGACGAGGGAAGGGTTCGCCAAGTTCCTTAGCGCACTTTGAGGACCATCACGGTGACATCGTCTCGGGCCGCGGCCGTGTCGCAGAACGCGGCCAGGCCGCGCTGAACGGTGTCCAACACCTCGGTGGCCGATCGCCCACGCGCGCCCTCGAGAAGGGCGGCGAGCCGATCGTCGCCAAACTCCTCACCCTCGAGGTTCTCGGCTTCGGTCACGCCGTCGCTGAACAGCACCAGCACATCGTCGGGCGCCACGTGCTCCTCGCCCATGTCGAAGGCGCCGGTGTCGAACAGCCCGAGGACCGTGCCGCCGCTTTCGAGCCGCGACAAGCCGCCGGCGCGAACCAGGAACGGTGGATTGTGTCCGGCATTGCAGTATTGCAGCGTGCCGTCGGCGGCGAGGTGACCGTAAAACGCCGTCACGAAGCGCGAGGCCACGGCACGGCGGCACAAACCCCGGTTCACGCGCGCCATCACGACGGCGGGGCCGTTGGCCGTTTCCGCTTCGGCCGCGAAGAGGCCCTGCGTGACGGCGGTCAGCAGCGCAGCCGACGTCCCTTTACCGGCGACATCGGCCACGGCAAACGACAGCACGCCGTCACCGCGGTTCACATAGTCGAAGAGGTCGCCACCGACGTCTCGACAGGGCGTGGTAATCGCGTGCAGCTCGGCGGACGCCGCGAGACAGTAGGACGGCGGCAGCAGCTGCTGTTGCATCTGCGCCGCAATGCGCAGCTCCTGTGCGACGCGCTCCTTGGCGACCACTTCCTGATACAACCGCGCGTTCTCGATCACGACGGCGGCTTCCGCTGCAAGCGCGTGGAGCGCGCCCACCGTCTGGAGGTAGCCGCGCTCGCGGCTGTCGAGGTACAGCACGCCGATCCGCTTTTCGCCGCCGCCGCCCTGCCCGAAGCGGATGACCTTGAGCGGCGTGCACAAGACGTGGCGGATGCCGAGCGCCACCGTACCGGCGTGCAGGTGCGCGTGCGAATCGTCGAGCAGGTCCGTGACGATCTTGTCCGTGCCTGTCGCGAACACCTCGTCGGGAATCCGCTGGCTCGTCTGTGCTTTGGTGAGCGTGATGCCGCCCTTGGCGCGCGCCACTTTCAGCGCGAGCCCTTTGCCCTCTTCGGCCAGCAGGATGAAGCCGCGCTCGGCGCCCGTCAGCTCGAGCGCCGCGTCGAGCACGATGGCCAGCACCTCGTCGAGCACCTGCGTCGAGCCGAGCGCTCGCATGCCCGCAAGGAGCGCATTCACCTGGCGGAAGTCGAACGTGGACGAGCTGCCCGCCGACGTGTCGCCCGACTCGAGCCTGAGCTCTGTCTGCCCGAGACGGACTCGGTCGCCCGGCTTGAGCTCGCACTCCTCGATCTTTTCGTCGTTGACGAACGTGCCGAAGCGGGAACCGCAATCGCGAACGCGCCAGGCCTCGCCGTCCTGCACCAGCTCCGCATGCCGCCTGGACACCCGCGTGTCGGGCAGCTGGAGATGGTTCTCGGAGCCGCGGCCGATCGTAAACGGTACGTCGTCGACCGAGACCGTCCGCCGGCCGAGCGAATCGGTCACGAGGAGATGGAGCGGGTTCGTGCTCATCGCGGACATCCTACGCACGGCTCGGCGCGGCAGCAGAGGCCGTCGGGCCCAATGCGGCGGAAACGGCGAGCGTCACACGTGACAGGAGCCGCATGCACCCTGATGATAATCGATTTCCGCCCTTACTTTTCTCCGAGGAGCGCGCGCCCGGCGGTAATGGCTGGCACGGTCGATCGAATGATGTTCCATCCTTCTTTCACCCGCGCCGCCACCTCGTTCGCGCTGCCCGCCGTAATGGCACAGCCGATGCGGTGGGTCTTGCACGCCCTCAAGACCCTCTGAAATCCGGCCTCGACCTCTGGCGAGCCCGGTCGGACGCCCATCGCGCGAGTCAGATCCGAGCCCGCACCGACAAAGAGCGCACCAACGCCGGGCGTCGACGCGATCGCGTCGACGTTGTCCAGGCCCTCCACCGATTCGATCATCAGCATCGCCAGCAGATCGCCTTCGGGATTGAGTGGCCACAGATCGGCGTGTCGATCGTATTCAGCGCCGCTGATTCCCCAGATCCACGTCGCGTTTGCCGGACCTGAGCCACGCACGCCGTTGGGCTCGTAGTATTTCGATCCCTTCAGTTGGGGGTACCGCATGCTCTTGACGGCGATGAGCGCCTGCTCCGCTCTATCGACGCCATTGAAAATGACGCCGTGGAGCCCGATATCCAACGCCTGTTTGACCACCCACTGAGACTGATCGGCCTCGGGCGGAAAGCGCGCGAACAGCGCGACGTTCGGCTGCAGGTTGCCCTTCTTGAGCACCAGGCCTTTGTCGGACATGCCCATCAGGAAGAGATGGAGCGCGGGAAAATCGAGGGGGTTGTGCTCCATGTCCACGTAGACGAAGTCGACCGGCGCTCGGGCCGTCTCGCGGGCGTTGACGAGCGACAGATCGCCGGTGTTGAGGCCGTAGGCGGTCCGACCCTCGGCGAGCTTCGCGATCACCGGGTTCAGGTGCAGCGGCTTTTGCTGAGCCACCGGCGTGCGAGCGACGAGGACGACGACGGCCAAGAGAGCGCCGGTCCAGGCGACGAACGGCATCGGTCCGCGATGAGCTGCCGCCGACGAACCTCGCAGTGGCTTCCGCATCACGTCACCTTCCTCTGAATCTTAGCTCGCGATCGGCCGCGTCGGATCCGGCGAGACCCGCACGAGCAGCTTCCCCACATTCCCACCGTCGAAGAGCTTCAGGAACGCCGCCGGCGCGTTGTCGATTCCCTCGACGATGTCCTCGCGGTACTTCAACTTCCCTTCGCGGAGCCAGGCCGCGCAGTCCGTGAAGAACGCCGGCGCACGATCGTTGTGATCGAACACGATGAACCCTTTGATCATGGCGCGCTTCACCAGCAGCGGCCGCAGGTTGGGACCCGGCGGCGGCTCGGTGGCGTTGTAGTCGGAAATCGTGCCGCACAGCGGGATGCGGGCGTTCTGATTCATCAATCGAAACACCGCTTTGAGCACATCGCCGCCGACGTTGTCGAAGTACACATCGATGCCGCCTGGGCACGCGGCGGCCAACGTGTCCTTGAGATCGCCGCGCTTGTGGTCGACACACGCATCGAACCCGAGCTCGCGAACGACGTGGTCGCACTTCGCCGCCCCACCGGCCACACCGACAGCCCGGCAGCCCTTGATGCGCGCGATTTGGCCCACGACCGAGCCCACGGCGCCGGCCGCCGCCGAGACGACGACGGTTTCGCCCGGCTTCGGCTGGCCGATGTCGAGCAACCCGACGTACGCGGTCAGGCCCGGCATGCCCAGCACACCAAGCGCCGTGGAGATCGGCGCGCGTGCCGGGTCGAGCTTCTGCAGATCCTTGCCGTTCGACACGCCGTAGGACTGCCACCCGTCGTTGGCCGCGACGAAGTCGCCCGGGTTGATCGACCGATGTCGTGATTCGACGACGTGCGCCACCGTGCGTCCGACCATGACGTGTCCCAACGCTACCGGCGTCGCGTAAGACGGCCCGTCGTTCATGCGCCCACGCATGTACGGATCCAGCGAGAGATAGATCGTCCGGCGCAGCACGTCGCCGTCGGCCAGTGGTGGAACCGGCGCGTCGACGATCTCGAAGTCGTCGGCAACTGGGCGGCCCGTCGGACGCCGGCGAAGCAGCACTTGTCGATTCATGATCAGCTCCAAGACGTTTCGCCAACCCTATTGGTCTTTTTCGTGTCTTCGTGTCTTCGTGGCAAGACTGGTTAGGCAGCATTGCGAAAGAAATGTTGTGGTAGAGATTGTGCGATCAGAGACGACCCAACCACCCGAGAATGCCCAGCGTCAGCCACGGCACATAAGTAATAAGGAGCACACCGATCGCCAGTATGCCGCCCATCGGCAGCGCCGCGCGCGCGACCTCGAGCACGGGCCGTTTGAAACGGTACGACGCCAGCAGGATGTTCAAGCCGACAAGCGGCGTCAGATAGCCCAGCTCCAGGTTGGCAATGAAGATGATGCCCAGGTGCACCGGGTGGACGCCGAACGCCGCACCGAGCGGCACGATGAGCGGCACCACGACGACGATGGCGGGAAAAATCTCCATCAGCCATCCGACGAGCAGGAGGAAAACATTGAGCGCGAGGAGGAACACGAATCGCGATTCGATCTGCCCCTGCGTGAACTGCACGAGCCGCATGGGGATCTGCGCGTCGACCATCCAGTTCGTGAGGCCCACGGCCACGCCGAGGATGACGAGCACGCCGCCAATCAACCCGACGCACTCGGCGAGCACCCGCAGCACGTCGCGCCGGATCGACACGTCGCCGTGGATCACGGACTGCGTGAAGAGCGCAAACGCCGCCGTGAGCGCCGACGCTTCGACCGTCGTCGCCACGCCGCTGAACATGGAGACCAGTACGACCGCCGGCAGCGCCAGCTCCCACTTGGCGGCCCAGAGCGCGGACCACGCCTCGGCCGCCTCGAACGTCTGGCGCCCCGCGCCCGACACCAGGCCCTCGCGCACGCCCCACCCGGCCATCATCGCCGTCAGCAGCAGGCCTGGCAGGATGCCGCCGATGAACAGGTCCTCGATCGGAATCTGCGCGACGACGCCGTAGAGAATGAGCGGCAGCGAGGGCGGGAGCAGCAGGCCGAGCGATCCCGACGCGGTGAGCAGCCCGAGGGAGAACCGTTCGCGGTAGCCGTCCTTGATGAGCGCCGGCAGCAGCACCCCGCCAAGCGCGAGGATCGTCACGCCGGAGCCGCCGGTGAACGCGGTGAAAAACGAGCACAGCACCGCGCAGACGACCGCCGAGCCGCCGGGAATCCATCCGAACAGCGCGCGGAACACCCGAAGCAGCCGGGCCGATGCATGGCCTTCCGCCAGGATGAAGCCCGCCAAGGTGAACAGCGGAATCGCCGGCAGCGTCGGTGAGACGCTCAACGCGTAGGTCTCGATCAGGATTGCGGCCGGCGTGATGCCGCTCGTCATGAACAGCACGACCGCCGCGCCGCCCAGAATCGCGAAAATCGGCGCGCCGAGCGCGCCAGCGAGAATAATGACGGCGAGGCCAGGCCAAGCGGGCGCGCCGTGGAGGAGCGACGGGGCGCGGCCGAGGAGCACGCCCACGAAAATACCGAGGGCGGCGATCGCTCGGCCGGTCCATGTCGGACTTGACCGCCACACGAGCCGCGCGGCGATGAGCGCGAACCCGACCGGCAGCACCAGCTGCGCCGTCCAGGTCGGAATGCCGGCGCCGAGCGATGAACCCGCCTCCCGCTCCGATCGAATCAGATCGATGGCGCCGAACGCGAGCACGATCGCGGCGGCCGACGCGACCGCGGCCGTGAAGATCGCCGCGGCGCGCCGCGGCGCCCCCTCCGGGACGAACGCGCCGGTGGCGAGCGACAGGAGCTTCCCTTCGCGCGCCGCGATGGCGGCGCCGAGAAAGCCGACCCATAACACGAGATGCTGGACGATCGGACCCGCCGCGGGAATGCCGGCTCCGATGGTGCGGCGCAGGACGATTTCGAGAAGGGGCAGGAGGACCATCGCCGCGAGCGCGACCGCCGCGACGGCGTCTTCGACGAGGATGAACGCGCGGTTCACCGGCCGGCGCCGGCGGCCTTCTGCTGTCTGTAGGCGTCGCGCGCTTTCAGCGCGAGATCGAAGATGTCGGGCGGCACCATCTGCCCGCGCATCGTTTTCGAGAGCACTTCAGCTTCCTGTTTCCATTCGCCGCCGCTGGCCTTGGTGACCTTCAGGCCCTGCGCGCCCATTAGCGTCACGGCCAACGCGTCGCCTTTCGGCACGTCGACGCGCAGCTGCGCTTCGACGCCGGCCGAGACGTCGAGCATGCTCGCGCGATCGGCGGCGGGAATCGTGTCCCACGCCTTCTTGGCCACGACCGTGGCACCCATGAAGGGCGCGAGGCCGATGTCGAGCATGAACGGCGTCTGCTTGTGCCACTGATACGCCAGCGACGCGAGCGGCGTCGACGGCATCGCCTCGATCATCCCGGTCGAGAGGCCCGTCAGGATGTCGGTCATGGCCATCGCGCGCGGCTGGAAGCCGTTGGCCTTGTACCACTGCGTCATGCGATCGTCGCCGGCCGAGGTGAACAGCTTGACGCTCTTCAGATCCGCGACCGTCTGCACCGGGCGCTTCGAAAAGATCTGCAGCCACCCGGCGTGGCCCCAATGGACGAGGACGAACCCTTTGGATTCGGCTCGCTGCCTCAGCACCGGCGTCAGCTTCTCGAGCACCGCGTTCAGCTCGTCGTAGTTGTCGAAAAAGAACGGGACGTTGAGCACATTGAACGACGCGTCGATGCTCGCGAGGCCGACCGACGTGAGCGAGGCGGCCTGCAAGGCGTTCAATCTGATCTTCCGAAGCACCGTGGGATCGTCGCCTTGCGTGCCGCCGCTGTAGACCGTGGCCGTCACCCGGCCGCCGGTCACCTGGCTCCAGTCTGCGCCCATCTGCTTGAGGCTCTTGTCCCACACCGAGCCGTCCGGCACGATCGTCGCCAGCTTGATGGTGACGTTCTGCGCGTGCGGCACGCTCGCCGCCACGAACACGGCGAGCGCCAGCGTGACAAGCCGAACCATCCAACGCATTCTTAATTCCTAATTCTTAATTCTTAATTTCACTTGGCTCGCGTGGCGGTCCAATCGGCGTCGCCCAGCCCGACGATCGTGGCTTTGCCCGCGATGCCGGTGGCACTCAGTTCGCCTGTCATCGTGATGGCGATCTGCCCCTGCGGCGTCTCGACGTTGAAGTCGAGCTTGAGGGCGCTGCCGGCCATCACGCCGGTGACGGCCGTCTCGCCCGTCTGGCTGCTGATCGTGCCCGTGACCTTGCCCTCCGCCTGTGTGAAGGTGGCCGTCGCGGGCATCGGATTACCGGCCATGTTGAACGTGATGTCCCACTTCCCCGACACGTCGGCCACACCCGCCACAGGTGTGCCGATGGTCGCCGGGGCCGGGGCAGCAGGCGAGGCCGCGGCAGATCCGTTCGTGGCGGCGGCCTTGCGCTTGGCCGACCATGGGACGTCGCCAAGCCCGCCGAAGTTGAGGTTGCCCGAGATGCCGTCGCCGGCGACCGTCCCGCTCATCACGATTTGAATCGAGTTACCCTGCAGATCCAGCGTGTAGCTCACGTTGAGCGCATCCTTGAGCACCGTGCCCTTGAACTCGACCGAGCCCATCGGGCTCGTGATCGTGCCGGTCAGGTCCTCGCCGGACTGCTTCATCGTGGCGTCGATGCTCGACGTGCCCTGAGGGGAGTCGACGGTTACCGTCCAGTCGCCGGTCACGTCGACCTGTGCCCGGGCGGCCACCGGCGCCGAAACCACGAACGCAAGCGCCAGGACGGACATCTTCAGTGGGTCCATTGTTCTGTTCTCCGGGAGCTTGAAGAATAACATGGGAGATAATGCCTTAGGCAGGGGTTCCCTATGCGAATCTGGCACGTGACGGCAATCGCGGCGGTTCTGGGCCAGGCGTTGGCAGCCCAGACGAGCGCCACGCCCTCCGGAGAGCGTGAGTTCCTGTCGCGGGTCCGCCGCCTCACAGTCGACGGCCGTCGCGCCGGCGAAGGCTACTGGGCGCCCGACGGCACGCGGCTCGTCTTTCAAAGCGAGCGCGAACCCGGCAATCCCTTCTATCAGATCTACGTCATGGATCTGTCGGCCGGCGACGTCAACCGCGTCTCGCCGGGCATGGGCAAGACCACGTGCGCATTCTTCCGGCCGACATCAGACGAGATCATGTTCTCCTCGACGCACCTCGATCCGACGTCGAGGGAGCAACAGAAGGCGGAGCTGGATTTTCGAGCCTCCGGCAAGGAGCGGCGCTACTCGTGGGACTACGACCCCGAGATGGACATTTTCGCGCTCAACGAGAAGAGCGGCGCGATGAAGCGGCTGACGACCGCGCGCGGTTACGACGCCGAAGGCAGCTACTCGCCCGACGGCCAGTGGATTGTGTTTGCGTCGATGCGCGACGCGTACGACCGCACGTTGACTCCCGCTGAGCAGAAGCAGCTCGAGACCGACCCGAGCTATTTCGCCGAGATCTACCTCATGCGCGCCGATGGGTCGGGCCAGAAGCGGCTCACGAGCGTGGCGGGCTACGACGGCGGACCGTTCTTCAACCACGACGGCTCGCGCATCATCTGGCGCCGTTTCGAGGAGAACGGGCTCATCGCCGACGTGTATTCCATGAAGCCGGACGGCGCCGACGTGAAGAAGATCACCGCCTTCGGCGCGATGAGCTGGGCGCCCTACGAGCACGCCTCCGGGCAGTACATCATCTTCGCGTCCAACAAGCTCGGCTTCGAAAACTTCGAGCTCTTCATGGTGGACAGCGCGGGCACCAAAGAGCCGGTGCGGGTCACCTATTCCGACGGCTTCGATGGACTCCCCGTGCCGTCGCCAGACGGGAAGCAGCTCGCGTGGACGTCGAGCCGGTCGGGCGGCGCCGCCGGCCAGTTGTTCCTGGCGCAGTGGAGCCACGAGAACGCGCTGGCGGCGATCAAGGCCGCACCGTTGAGGAAGTAGAGTCATGAAACGATTCACGCGCCTCTTTGTCATCGCCACCTTCGCGCTGTCGATCCCGCTCGCGCGGCTCGACGCGCAGACACCGGCGGCTGCGACACCGGCCACCAAAGCCCACGTCACCGCGCTGGCCTCGGACCGCCTCGACGGCCGGCTGACCGGATCGAACGGCGAACGCCTGGCGGCCGACTACCTCGTCGCGCAGTTGAAGCGGATCGGTGCGCGGCCGGTGCCCGGCGCGACCGACTATCGCCTGCCGTTCGACTTCACCGCGGGCATGCGCGACGGCGGCTCTCGCCTCACGGTGTCGGCGTCCGTTGAACGTTCCGGAGGCAATGGCGTGTCGGCCACGGCGTCGGGCGGTGCGTTCACCGCCCAACAAGACGTCCGCGCGCTCTCGTTCTCTGATAACGGCGAGGCAAGCGGACCGATCGTCTTCGCCGGCTACGGCATCGTCGTGCCCGACAGCCAGACTTTCGGCTACGACAGCTACGCCACGCTGGACGTGAAAGACAAGATCGTGCTCGTGCTCCGGTATTTCCCGGAGGACGCCGATCAAAAGACCAAGGGCATTCTCGCGCGGTACGCCGACCCGCGCTACAAGGCGATGGCGGCGCGTCAGCGCGGCGCGAGGGCCGTCATCTTCGTCACGGGACCGAGCTCGCCGAACGCCGGCGAGACGATGCCGATGACCTTCGACACGGCGATCGCCGGCTCCGGCATCGTGGCCGCCAGCATCAGCGCACGGGTCGCGGGCGTGATCTTCGCGACGCTCGACGATCCGGCCAAGACGCTTGCCACCGCGCAGAAGGCGCTCGACTCCGCGAATCCTCATGTCGCCGGATTCGACATCCCGAACGCGACCGTGACGATCCGGACGAGGGTCGAACGCGAACGGAAAACCGGGCACAACGTGGCGGCCTATCTGCCCGCCACGAAGGCCCCGGGATCTCTGCCGAAACCCTGGATCGCGCTCGGCGCGCACTACGACCATCTGGGCCACGGTGAAAACGGCAATTCACTCGCCGACAAGGCCGACGCCGGGAAGATTCACTTCGGCGCCGACGACAACGCGTCTGGATCCGCCGCCGTGTTGGCCGCGGGCGAGGCGCTCTCGAAGGTGTCGCGGCGGAGAAACGTGCTGATCGAGTTCTGGTCGGGTGAGGAGCTCGGGCTGCTGGGATCGGCGGCGTACGTCAACGCGCCGCCCGTGCCGATCGATCAGATCGCGGCCTATTTCAACTTCGACATGGTCGGCCGGATGCAGGACAACAAGCTCACCGTGCAAGCCACCGGATCGAGCGACTCGTGGGGACGGCTCATCGAGCAGGCCAACGTCCCCGCCGGCTTCGACCTCCTGCTCCAGGCCGATCCGTACCAGCCGACCGACGTCTCGAGCTTCAACCAGGCCGGCGTGCCCTCGCTCAACTTCTTCACCGGCACGCACACCGACTACCATCGGCCGTCGGACACCGCCGACAAGATCAACTACGAGGATCTCGATCGCGTCGTGGCCTTCGCCTCCTCGATCGCGCGGCGCGTCGGCGACGCCGATCAGGCGCCCGCCTTCGTCAAGGTCCAGCCGCAGACCGAAGGCGCCGGCCGGGCGGGCGTGCGCGTGTTCACCGGCACGATCCCCGACTACTCGACCGAGGTGAAGGGGCTGCTGCTGAGCGGCGTCATCGAGGGGGGGCCGGCCGCGCAGGCAGGGCTGCAGAAGGGCGACGTGCTCGTGGAAATCGCCGGGCAGACGATCGCCAACATCTACGACTACACGTACGCGCTGGAAGTCTTGAAAATCGGAGAGCCGACCAAGGTCGTCTACCTGCGGGGCGCCGAGCGGAAAGAAACGGCGATGACGCCCGCCGCCCGCAAGTAACGACGATTACCGCAGAACTCGCAGAACACGCAGAGGAACAATATCGTGCATCCCGAGTGTTTCTGCGATCTCTGCGGTTTCTGCGGTGATCGTCGTACACCCTGAGACACAACTCTGGCGTCGCGTCGAGGATCTGACCAATCCACTGACCGGACGACCGCGTGATCGTCGGCGATGAGGACGCTGATTGTTGTCGCCGGCCGGCGACTGAGGTTGTCTCTACTCGGGCCGGACGTTCGCGGCCCGCGGTCCCTTGGGCGACTGCTCCTCGTCGAAGCTGACGCGCTGGCCCTCGTTCAGGCCGTCGAAGCTGCCTTGCACCGAGCTCCGGTGAAAGAAGAACTCCTGCCCGCTGTTGTCGCGAATGAATCCGAAACCCTTGTCCCGCGCAATCCGCTTAATCGTGCCGCTCGCCATCGAAACTCCTTGTCGATCGAACGCCGATCCAGACGATCGGCGCGTGTCCAGAGACTATCATTACTGCCGTGCTATCGGGCAAGAAACCCGTCCACGGCGGAAAAGCCGCCTCCGCTCGCCCGGCTGACCCCAGCCGAGCCCCTGGACGTCCGGCGTCCCTAGTCCCTAGTCCCTAGTCCGTGACAGTCTTCTCTCTGTAATACCCAATCATGTCCATGCTCTTCCCGGGCTTTGCCCCGAGCTGCCGGAGCATCGTCGTCACCTGGCCGCGGTGATAGCTCGCGTGGTTCACGACGTGCTGCAACATCTGCCAGAAGGGGGATGAGCCCGACTGTCCGTTGAGCGTCTTGTACTCGTGCACGCGTTGGAGTCCCTGGTCGTCCATCGCACCGACAAACGCGCGCATCTTCGCTTCGTGATCCGTCCAGACCTTGCGCAGCGAGGCGACGTCGGGAAACTGATCGAACGGCAGCATCGTGGTCGGCGACGTCCCCTGCCAGCGCGAGTACCACGCCCATTCCGCCGAATAGGTGTGCGCCAGCGTATCGCGCACCGACGTGAAGCTGCTGCCGAGATCCTTGGTGAACTGCTCGGGCGTGAGCAACGCCGCCGCGTCGAGCACGCGGTCGCGGGCCCAGTAGTGATAATCGAGGAGAGTGCGGAGGTCAGAAGGCGTCACTCGGTGATTATATGGAATTTGAGGATTTGAGGATTTGAGGATTTGAGGATTTGAGGATTTGAGGATTTGGCGAACCTTGCGGATTTTGGCGAATTTGCGGACTTAGGAGTCTGTGGATTTCGCGAATCTGAGGACTTGGCGAATCAGAGAATGTTGGAACGCAGGCGGGCAGTTCCGAAGGCTGAGGCGCCAAATCCTCGGGCCCTCAAATCCTCAGATCCTCAAATCCTCAGATCCTCAAATCCTCAGATCCTCGTCAAGTCCTCAAATCCTCAATTCCTCAAATTCCCCGACGGTCTACGAAGGTCTAACGGTCAGGTACAGGGCTCGCTCCCCTCGCTGCACGAGCAGGAGCACCGGCCGATCCGCCGTGCGCCGCACGGCCGCGCGCAGATCGTCGACCGACTGCACGGGCTGGCGGTTCACTTCCTGAATGATGTCGCCCGGCTGGACGCCGGCGTCGGCCGCGCGGCTGTCGGGCTCGACGTCCTGCACGACGAGCCCGCGCGCGTCCCTCGGGAGACCCGCGCGTTCCGCCGCCTGAGGCGTGAGCGGCGCCACCGAGACGCCGAGCGCCGCCTTCTCGCCCTCCGCCTCACCGCTGTCGCGCCGGGCCGATTGCGCCGGCGTCCTCTCGTCGAGCTTCACGGTGAGCGTGCGCTCGCCGCCGTCGCGGACCACGACGACGGCCGCCGACGTTCCCGGCGCGGTGTCGGCTACGCGATTGCGGAGGGCGTTGATGTCGTTCACGGGCTGGCCGTTGAACGACTTGATGACGTCGCCGCGTTTCATCCCGGCGCGCTCGGCCGCGCTGCCAGACGCCACGGAGCTGACGATGGCGCCGTGCGCTTCCTTCAGGCCGAGGCTCTCGGCCAGGTCGGCGGTCACCGGCTGAATCGTCACGCCCAGCTGCGCGCGCCGCACGCGGCCGTTCGTGCGCAGATCGTCCATCACGTGCTTCGCCTGGTTCGCCGGGATGGCGAAGCCGATGCCGATGTTGCCCTGCGACGGTGACAGGATCTGCGAGTTGATGCCGACGAGCTCGCCCTTCAGGTTCACCAGCGCGCCGCCCGAGTTGCCCTGGTTGATCGGCGCGTCGGTCTGGATGAAGTCCTGATAGCTGTCGCCGTCGGTCTGCCTTCCCTTGGCGCTGACGATGCCCATCGTCACGGTCTGGCCGACGCCGAGGGGATTGCCCACCGCGAGCACGACGTCGCCCACCTGCACCGCGTCGGAGTTGGCGAGGGCCAGCGTTTGCAGATTCGTCGCGTCAATCTTGAGTACCGCGAGATCGCTCGGCTCATCGGAACCGATCGTCTTGGCCTTGAACGTGCGGCCGTCGCTGAAATCGACAGTGATGCTCTCGGCGCCGTCCACGACATGGTGGTTGGTCAGGATGTAGCCGTCGCCGCTCACGACGACACCCGAGCCGAGACCGCGCTGCCGGAACGTGCGCGGCGTGCGCTGCCCGCGTGGCAGGTCGAACTGGTCGCCGAAAAAGCGCCGGAGCAGGTCGTCGTTTCCAGGGTCTCCGAACGACGTGGGCGACACGGCGGGCTTGCCTTCGACGCGAATGGTGACGACGGCCGGGGTGACGACTTTGACGATATCCGCATACGAATCGCGGCCTCCGGCGAGAGCGTGAGCGATGGCCGGCGGCGCGGCGGCCGCGGCTTGCGGTGCCGACGCCTGCGTGGCGGGGGCGAGACCGCCCCAGGCG
>MEKT01000186.1:15881-17555 GCA_001767435.1 Acidobacteria bacterium RIFCSPLOWO2_02_FULL_65_29
CTCGAGACACACTACGCTGCGGGGCGTTGTTTCGACTGCCGGTCCTTGCGGCGTCCGAGCCAATCGAGCAGGACGACAATCCCGCTGATGAGCATGATGCCAGTGAGTAGCAGGAGTCCGCCTACCATCGCTTGTCTCCTATCAATAGCAGCGCCCACGAGACGAGCCCCACCCACGTGGCGAAACCCCAGAGCAGCAACCACCACGAGGGTGGCCGCTCTCCACCCAGGAACTGGCTGAGGACCAAGGCGCCCACCGCGAGGTTGGCGAGCTCTCGAAGTGTTTCGCCAAGCGCGGCGCGCTGAGGCGGCTTCAATCGTAGCATCGTCAGTCGACCTCCGGGGACCGACGTGCAAGCGCCCCTCCATTCCGAATTGCCAACGATCTCCGAGATCGGCGGCCCAAAGGTCGCAGTTTCTGCGACTGGGCTTCAGTCCTTGCGTCGCAATAATTGCCCTCGTATGATTCCGTCATTCCATGACGCTGACTGAGGGCGCGCTTCTCGGGCCGGATCAGATCGTCGCGCCGATCGGTGCGGACGGGATCGGCGCCGGCCAACCGAGGCGGGAGCCGAGGCTCAGCTAAGGAGCCCATGCCGCTAAAAGCAGGCGCGCGTCTTGGTTCGTACGAAATCGCCAGCGCGCTCGGTGCGGGCGGGATGGGCGAAGTCTACCGCGCCCGCGACACGAAGCTTGGACGCGAAGTCGCGCTGAAGATTCTGCCCGACGCTTCTTCGTACGATCCGGACCGCGTCGCGCGGTTCGAGCGCGAAGCCAAGCTGCTGGCCTCGCTCAATCATCCCGGCATCGCCGCGCTGTACGGTTTCGAGGAATCAGACCAGAAACACTTCCTCGTCATGGAGCTCGTCGAGGGCGAGACGCTGGAAGAGCGGATCGCGAAGGGCTCAGGGCCAAAGGCTCAGGGCATTCAGCCCTCTGCCCTCGGCGCTCAGCCCTATACGGGCCTCCCGGTGGCCGAGGCCCTGTCCATCGCCCACCAGATCGCGGACGCGCTCGAGTTCGCGCACGAGAAGGGCGTCGTGCATCGCGATCTCAAGCCGGCCAACATCAAGATCACGCCCGAGGGTAAGATCAAGGTCCTCGACTTCGGCCTCGCGAAGGCGATGGCGCCGGCCGCGCCAGCCGACATCTTGAGCTCTCCAACGTTGAGTGTGGCCGGCACGATCCCCGGCGTCATTCTCGGCACCGCGCCGTACATGTCGCCGGAACAGGCGAAGGGGCTCGACGCCGACCAGCGCAGCGACATCTTCTCGTTTGGCGCCGTGCTGTACGAGATGCTGACCGGGCGCCATGCATTTCCTGGAGACACCATTACCGAAGTGATCGCGTCGGTGCTGGCACGGCAACCCGACCTGACGGCGCTTCCCTCCAACATCAATCCGCGGATCGAAGATCTGATTCGCCGCTGCCTTGAAAAAGACGTGAAGCGACGCCGCCAGGCGATCGCGGATGTCCGCGTGGAGATCGAGGCAATCATCACGGACCCGCATGGGTTGAAGTTCCACGCCAGCCCGGTAGCGCAGCGACCGCTCTGGAAGCGCGCCGTCCCGATTGCCGCAACCGCTGTTGTTGTCGCGGCCGCCACCGCCGCAACGATGTGGAATCTGCGAACGCCACTCGCGCCCGCAGGCCTCACTCGCTTTTCCTTTGTGCT
>MEKT01000187.1 GCA_001767435.1 Acidobacteria bacterium RIFCSPLOWO2_02_FULL_65_29
GGACGATCCTGCGAGCGTACGCGGCAGGGTTGAAATGCGCCTCATGGTCTCCCCTTGAGATGCTCGGCCAGGATTTTCGGGAAGGCTTCCACGTCGATGGGCTTCGAGAGATACGCCGCGCAGCCGGCGGTCCGAGCCAGTTGCGCGGTGAACGGCGAATCGATGGGACTGACCGCGATGAGCACGGCGCCGCGCGTCGCCGTGGTCTGTTTGAGCCGTCGTGCCAACAGCAGGCCGCTCATCCGCGGCAGCACCAGGTCCAGCACCACCGCGTGGGCGGCAAACGTCCGAAGCTCGGCGAGCGCGTCTTCGGCGCTTCTCGCGACCCGAGCCTCCGAGCCTTCTCGCTCGAGTACTGCCGAGAGCATGCGGGCGCTCTGCGTGTCGCTATCAACGACGAGTACTCGGACGTCCTCGAGTGCCTGCGTTTCGCCAAACGAACGAGCCCGGTCGGCCAGCATGACGACAGGTAGAGCCAGAATCGCGCCACACCCTGGCCGCATGGCCCGTTGCGGTCCAACCGCTTGTCAGTGTTTGACTTACAGCGTTCTCAAAAACCTGGCGGCGGCCGATCTCTATGGTATGGTTGCCAGAATATTGGTAGTCGCACCATAGCGAGCGCACCATGGCCGAGAGGCTGCTGGTCATCGACGACGATCAGGCGGGTTGCCGGCTCGTTCAGGCCATTTTTCGAAGGGAAGGCTTGGTCGTCTCGGCGGCGTTCGATGGAGAAGCCGGCCTTCGGCACGTCTCGACGGAGCACCCTGACGTTGTGCTGCTTGATCTGCAATTGCCGGGTTTCGACGGTCTCGAAGCGCTCGAGCGGCTGAAAGCCATCGACCCTTCGCTTCCGGTCGTCATGTTCACTGGCTCGCGCGACGTGAAGAATGCCGTGCGAGCCATCAAGCTGGGCGCCTTCGACTACCTGACCAAACCAATCGATTCGGATGAAATCGTCGTCGTCGTACGGCGCGCGCTCGAGACCCTGGCGCTCAAGCGCGAGGTCGCCGACCTGCGCCGCCACGTCGGCCGCGACGGGCGCGCGAGCCTTGCGGCGCAGATGGGGTCGAGCGCGCAGGTCGCCCAGATTGACGAGCAGGTCGGCGTTGTGGCCGTCTCCAATTTCACGACGCTCGTGCTCGGCGAGACCGGCACGGGCAAAGAGCTCGTCGCGCAGGCGATCCACCAGCGGAGCGCTCGACGGGGCAAGCCGTTCGTGGCTCTCGACTGCGGCGCGATCCCCGAAGCGCTGCTCGAGTCGGAGCTGTTCGGCCACGAGCGCGGCGCGTTCACGGGAGCGGATCGGAGGAAGGAGGGAAGGCTCCGGCTGGCCGAGGGCGGCACGTGTTTGCTCGACGAGGTTGGCAACCTGCCGATGGCGCTCCAGGTCAAGCTGCTGCGAGTGCTCGAAGCCCGCGAGCTTCAGCCCGTCGGCGCCGATCGAGCCAGCCCGATGGACGTCAGGTTCGTCGCGGCGACCAATGAGGATCTGCACAAGCGTATTGCGCAGGGCGCCTTCCGCGCCGACCTCTATTTTCGGCTGGCTCAGTACACGATCTCGATTCCGGCCCTGCGCGACCGCCCCGACGACATTGCGTATCTGGCGCAGCGGTTCCTGGAGGAGGCGAGCCTCGAGCTGCGCAAGCCTGTTCAGACCATCCCGCCGGACGCCCTCGAGGTGCTTCGGCAGCACTCCTGGCCCGGCAACGTCCGCGAGCTTCGCAATGTGATCCGGCAGGCCGTGCTCGAAACTCGCGATCTCGTGCTGAGGGCGAAGGTTGTGCGCGGCCTGCTGGCCGGTTCCGCTGACTCGCCGGGTTCGAGGCGGACCACGGCCAGTCGGCTGCCGGAGCAGTCGCTCCGACAGGTCGCGGAAGAAGCGGCGCGCGCCGCGGAGCGGCACGCGATCGAGGAAACGCTTCGCGCGACGGCCGGCAACAAGAGCCAGACGGCGCGACTGCTCAAGACCGACTACAAGACGCTGCACCTGAAGATGCGCGCGCTCGGCATCGAGGCTCGAAACTTCAGGGGTTAGCGCCGGTGAGGGAGGACCTTGGCACGGGAAACGGGCACGTTGTCGCTCCTCTTCCGCGTCTCGACGCGGCTCTGCGCGCTGCCCCTCGAGCACGTGGTCGAGACCATGCGTCCGCAGCCGGTCGAGCGCTTCGCTGGCGCCCCGGCGTTCGTCATGGGCGTCGCGGTCATCCGCGGCGACGCCGTGCCCGTCGTTGATGTCGCGGCCGTGTTGGCGGCCGCAGACTCGGCCGTGTCGCGTTTTGTCACCGTCAGGGCCGGCGCTCGTCGCGTGGCGCTGGCGGTTGGCGCGGTTGTGGGGATCGTGTCGGTACCGGCCGGCTCGCCGCAGGCTCCTCCGCTCCTTGGAGAAGCGCGCGCCGAGGCGATCGCAGCGCTCGGAACGCTCGACGGCGAACTGCTCTGCGTCCTCGACAGCGCGCGCATGGTCCCCGACTCGCTGTGGGATGCGCTCGAAGCCGGCGGGGTCCGCCGGTGACGACGCTGCCGGGCGCCGAGCAGGTGGACCGCTTCCGCCGGGGAATTGCGCGCCACCTCGGTCTCCACTTCGATGACGGCAAGCTTGCGTTGCTGGCCGACGTGCTGCGTGGCCGCCTCGAGGCCCTGAAGCAGGGCACCGACGCGTACCTGGCGCGCCTGGAGGCGGCCGCTTCGGCCGACGAGAGCCAGGCGCTTGCGCGCGCCCTGACCGTCGCCGAGACCTTTTTCTTCCGTCATATCGAGCAATTCCGAGCGTTCTCCGAGATCGCCCTGCCCGATCGGGCGCGCGCGGCGCAGGAGGCCGGGCGGCGGCTGCAGATTCTGTCCGCCGGCTGCGCGTCGGGCGAGGAGCCGTATTCGCTGGCGATGCTCGTTCGCGAAGCGGCGGGAGTCCGACCGTCCGACGTGGACATCGTGGGCGTGGATGTCAACCCCGCGATGCTCGAGAAGGCCGCGCGTGGGCGGTTCTCGTCGTGGGTGCTGCGAGAGACACCGCCCGATACCGTGCAGCGATGGTTCCGTTCCGAGGGCCGGGAGTTCGTGCTCGACGACGTCGTGCGGAACGCGGTCCGGTTCGAGCTCCGAAATCTGGCCGGCGCAGCAGGGTCGACGTGGCTGCCAGAGGCGTTCGATGTGATCTTCTGCCGCAACGTCCTCATGTACTTCACGCCCGAGGGTGCTCAGATGCTCGTTGAGCGGCTAGCGAGCACGCTCCACACCGGCGGCTACCTGTTCCTCGGACACGCCGAGACGCTGCGCGGACTCTCGAGCGATTTCCATCTCCGCCAGACCCATGGGGCGTTCTACTACCAGCGCCGGGGACGCCTGCGTTCCGATGTCCGCGCGCTGGACCACACGGCGCCGGCCCCGTCGATTCGACAGACCGCGATTCGCGATCTGGTCGATGACGCGGGCACGTGGGTCGAGGCCATTCGCCAGGCCTCGTCCCGTATCGAAGCGCTCGCGGAGTCACCGAGCCTGGTCTCGGCTCGCGCCGGAGCGGGGGATGGCTTGGTCCGCCCGAGGTGGGATGTCGGGCTCGCATTGGAGCTCCTCGAGAAAGAGCGATTCGCCGAGGCCCTCGAGCTGGTCCAGGCGCTTCCGCCGGAGTGGGACAGCGACGCCGAAGTGCTGCTGCTGCACGCGGTGCTACTGACGCACGGAGGCGAGCTGTCGAGGGCCGAACGTGCGTGCGAGCGCCTGCTGGAAATCGACGAGCTGAACGCGGGGGCGCACTACCTGCTTGCGCTGTGTCGGGAAGGTGCGGGCGATCGCGCCGGCTCGATTCGCCACGATCAGGCGGCGATCTATCTGGATCCCGGTTTCGCGATGGCGCACCTGCACCTGGGCCTGCTCGCGCGCCGGGCCAGCGACTCGCGCGCCGCGCGTGGCGCCCTTCGACAAGCGATGGCGTTGCTGCCGCGCGAGGATGCCTCGCGTCTGCTGCTTTTTGGCGGCGGCTTCGGCCGGGACACGCTCGTTTCACTCTGTCGAGCGGAGCTCGCCGGCTGCGGGGGGAATGGATGAACGGGGACCAGAGGTCGATCGCCTCGAAGGCCGCCGAGCTCCGGCAGGCGTTCGACCGCTCGTTTGCCAGGGCGGCGGACGCCGATCGCCCGCCGAGCGAGGACCTGCTCGCAATCCGCGTCGGCGGCGACGCCTTCGCGGTTCGTTTCGCGGAGGTGGCCGGCGTCTTCGTCGACTGCAAGCTCGCGCCGCTCCCGGGATCGGCGCCGCAGTTGATAGAGCTGACGGCCCTGAAGGGCCGCGTCCTGCCCGTCTACGATCTGGGAGCCTTGCTCGGATATCCGGCAGCGGCGGCCGCGCGTTCGTGGCTCGTGGCGGCCGGCGCCCCGGTCGCGCTCGCGTTCGATCGGTTCGATGGCCACTTGCGCGTCGCGCGCGAGGCGGTGACGCCGCGGCGAAGCGCCGACGCGAACCAGCCGTTCGTGGACGAGGCGGTACGTACCGAGAGGCTCATCCGGCCCATCATTCGCGTGGCTTCCGTTGTGGAAGCCATCGAGAGCCTGGCGCGGCGTGCCCGGCCGGCGGAATAAGGAGTCATGATGCGACACTGGACATTCGGGCAGAGGATCGGCGCAGGATTCGCGGTGACAATGGCCCTCGCCGTGGTGATCGGGATCGTCGCGGTCGTCGCGCTTCGGACCGTGGTGGCCAGCAAGGATCGCGTCATCGATGTGGATGCGCGGCTTCTCATTCTGGCCGAGGAGCTTCAGTTCATGAGGGAGACGAAAGCGTCCGAGGCTCGCGGTTTTCTGTTGACTCGCGACGAGGCGTATCTCGCGGCCATGCGCAACGCCCGGGCTCAATTCGCAGAGACCGTCGAGCGGCTGCGGCAGCTGGTCGCCACCGACGAGGGCCGGCGGCTGGTCGACTCGGTTGCGCGAGCCGAGGAAGAACATCAGCAGGCCCTCGATCAGGTCATCGCGCTCCGGCGCACCGACGCGCCGATTGAGACGGTGAGTCGCGCGTTCGACACTCAGGTCGGCCCGGCTCGTCAGCAGCTCGACCGCGACATCCAGTCGTTCGTCTCGCGGGAAGAAGATCGTCTGCGCCAGGCCGAGCTGGCCTCGACCGCCGACGCCACCGCGTCCATCACGCTCGTGATCACGGTCACCGTCGTCCTCGTCCTGTTGGGCAGCGTCATCTCGCTGCTTCTGGCGCGCGTGATCGGCCGGCAGATCGGCACCGCCGTCGGCCAGGTGCAGAGCTCCTCGTCCGAGCTGCAGGCCGCCGCCAACCAGCAGGCGACCGGCGCCAGGGAGCAGGCGACGGCCATGAACGAGATCAGCACGACGATCAGCGAGCTGCTGGCCACCTCCCGACAGATTACGGAGAGCGCCCAGCGCGTGGCGCAGATCGCCGCAGACGCCGTGCGATCGGCTCGTAGCGGAGAAGAGACCGTCGAGACCACCCAGGAATCGATCGCCGGGATCAGACGCCAGGTCGATCTGATCGTCACTCACATGCTCGAGCTGGGCAGAAAGTCGCAGCACATCGGCTCGGTCCTCGACATCATCTCGGAGCTCGCCGAGCAGACAAACATTCTCGCCATCAACGCCACCATCGAGGCGGCCGGCGCGGGGGACGCCGGGCGGCGCTTCGCCATCGTGGCCGACGAGATCCGGAAGCTGGCCGACCGCGTCGCGGGCTCCACCAAGGAAATCCGCAGCCTCATCGACGACGTGCGCAGTGCCGTCAACACGACGGTCATGGCCACGGAAACCGGATCGAAAGCCGTCGACGCCGGATCGAAGCAGTTCGGGCAGGTGACGGCGTCCCTCAAGCAGATTGCCGGCCTCATCGCGACCACCACCGAGGCGGCTCGCGAGATCGAGCTGTCCACCAAGCAGCAGGCCACGGCGGTCGAGCAGGTGAACGTGGCCATCGCCAACGTCGCCCAGGCCTCGAGGGAGACCGAGGCCAGCTCCTCTCAGACGCTGCAGACCGCGTCGCAGCTCGCCGGCCTGTCGAAGGACTTGCTGCGGCTCGTGCAGCCGCAGGCCGCGGCATAGAACGTGGCGCGCGACCCGTACCGCTATTTTCGAGTCGAGGCCAGAGAGCTCCTGGACCAGCTCGGTCAGGGTGTGCTCGACCTGGAGAAGGGAGCGGCGGCCCCGGAGCTCGTGGCGCGCCTGCTGCGGCTCTCTCACACGCTGAAGGGCGCGGCCAGGGTCGTGAAGCAGGCCGAGATTGCCGACTGGTCCCACGAACTGGAAGACACGCTCGCACGGTGTCGCGAGTCGCCGGAGTCGCTCTCGCGCGATCTGATCAACCGGCTGTTGCGGCGGCTGGACAATATCAACGACCGGCTGGTGGCGCTGGCCCCGCCGGCCCCGTCGGGCGCCGTCCGGGGTTCCGCTCCGTCTGAAGAGTCCTTTCACGCCGTGCGCCCCGACGTCCACGAGATAGACGTCCTTCTGGACACCCTCGCCGAGGCGCACGGACAGCTGGGGTCACTCCGGCCGCTCCTGACCGGCGTCGAACGGGCCCGGCAGCTGGCCGACCTTGTCCTCGGGCATCTGTCGTCACCCGCGGCCTCCGACGTGACCCGGCCGGCCGAGCGCGGCCTCAGCGCACGAGTCCGACCGCTGGCCGAGGAGCTCCGCGCCTCAGTGGGCGCGTTCGAGCGGGACGTCGCGTACCGCGTCGGCCAGGTCGAGCGCGAATTTCAGGAGGTCCGCGCCGCTGCCGAACGACTGCGGCTCGTTCCGGCGACGGCGTTGTTCACGCTCCTCGAACGAGCCGTTCGCGATACCGCGCAGGCGATCGGCAAACGGGTCGTCTTCGAGGGACGGGGCGCCGACGTCCGCGTGGATTCCAACGTCCTGGGCGTCGTTCAGGGCGCGCTTCTTCAAGTCGTCCGCAACGCGGTTGCCCATGGCATCGAGGCTGCCGTGGACCGGCGTGCCGCAGGCAAACCGTCGGAGGGCCGCGTGGCTCTGGACGTCGCCCGGCGGGGGACGCGGATCGTGTTCACCTGTACGGACGACGGGCGTGGAGTCGACATCGAGGCCGTCCGGCGGATCGTGGAGAGCAAGGGGCTGCTCTCGGCCCCCCGGGAGACGCTCGGATCCGAGGAGCTGCTCGAGCTGCTGTTGCGAGGCGGCATCAGCACGTCGGGCACGGTGACCGAGGTGTCCGGGAGGGGCATCGGCCTCGATGTCGTGCGGGAAGCCGCCGAGCGTCTGGGAGGCATCGCGGTGCTGCGGACCGCGGCCGGAACGGGGACGACGGTCGAGCTCGATGTTCCGCTGACACTCGCCATGTTTCCGGCCCTGGTCGTCGAAGCGGCCGGCAGCGCGTTCGTCGTCCCGCTCGACGCCGTGCTCGCGAGTCTGCGCGTGGCGCCCGAACAGATTGTCCGGACCGGGCAGGCGCAGTCGGTGGTGTACGACGGCAAGACGGTTCCGCTGGCGCCCCTTGCGCGCGTGGTCGCGCCCGATCGCTGGTCGCCGCGCCCGCGAGGCCCCTCGTCCGCCGTGATCGTGCGAGGGCTCGAAACCGCCGCTGCGTTCATCGTCGACCGCGTGCGTGGCACGGCGACCGCCGTCCTGCGGCCGCTGCCGGCGCTTGCTCCCGCGGCTCCTTTCGTCGCCGGTGTGTCGCTCGACGAGGCTGGCGTCCCGAGGCTCGTGCTCGATCCCGAGGGCCTTGTCGCCGTCGCCCACCGCGCCGAGCAGGGCGCCGAGGACGTCGTGCCGAGGCGACATGCGGTGCTGGTGATCGACGACTCGCTGACCACGCGCATGCTCGAGCAGAGCATCCTGGAATCGGCCGGCTACGACGTCGATCTCGCCATCTCCGGCGAAGAGGCGCTGGAAAAAGCCCGGCGCGCGCGGTACTCGCTCTTCCTGGTCGACGTCGAGATGCCGGGGATGGACGGATTCACGTTCATCGAGCGCGCCCGCGTTGAGCCGGAGCTTCGCGACGTGCCCGCGATCCTCGTGACGTCGCGCATCTCGCCGGCCGACCGGCAGCGTGGCCTGGACGTGGGCGCCAAGGCGTACATCGTCAAGAGCGAGTTCGATCAGGGGGTGCTGCTCGATCGCATCCAGGGGCTGGTCGGCTGATGGCCAATATCAGGGTGCTGGTGGTCGAGGATTCGACAACCGTGCGCCGGCATCTGTGCCAGGTGCTGGCGGCCGATCGCGGCTTCGACATCGTCGGCGAAGCCGCCGACGGTAAGCAGGCCATCGGCCTTTGCTGCGCGCTTCGTCCTGATGTCGTCACGATGGACATGATGATGCCCGTGATGAGCGGTCTTGGAGCCACCGAGTACATCATGGCGCATTGTCCCACGCCGATTCTGGTCGTGTCCTCGTCGACCAACAGAGGTGAGCTGTTCAAGACGTACGAAGCCCTCGCGGCTGGCGCTCTCGATGTGCTGGAGAAGCCTTCGGGCCGCGAAGCCGGCGACGGCTGGGAGCGAAAATTCATCGCGACCCTCCGGTTGATCTCTCGGATTCGCGTGATTACCCATCCGCGCGCTCGCCTCCGAACGCTGGGCCGAGCGGAGGTGGAGCCGATGGTCCAGACCTCGCCCCCCGATCGTCGGCGCTGCCGGGTCGTCGCCATCGGCGCCTCGACCGGCGGCCCGTCGGCCGTCGTCGAGGTTCTGCGGGCGCTTCCGTCCTCGTTTCCTCTGCCGCTGCTCCTCGTCTTGCACATCGCCGAGCCGTTCGGCGCTGCATTCGCCGATTGGCTGGACGGCCAGACCGCGCATCGGGTCTCCTACGCGCGCGACGGCGAGCTTGTGAGCGCTCGTGCGGGCCAGGTGATGATGGCGCCGTCGGAATCGCACTTGGTGGTGAGGGGCGGGCGGGCGCACTTGACGCTCGACGCAGCGCGCCACTCGTGCCGGCCGTCGGTGGACGTGCTGTTCGAGTCGATCGCGCGCGAGTACGGCGGCGCGTCGGCTGCCTGTCTTCTCACCGGGATGGGTTGCGACGGTGCGTCAGGACTGCTGGCGGTGCGCCGGGCCGGCGGGTTCACCATCGCGCAGGATGAGGCGACATCGGTGGTGTACGGGATGCCGAGGGAAGCGGCGCTACTCGGCGCCGCCGGGAGCGTCCTCCCGCTCGACGAGATCGGCCCCACCCTGTCGGCGCTCGCGAGACGATTGCCGGAGAGCCGCGGCGTATGAGCAGGAACGTCCTGATCGTCGACGACAGCCTGACGGTCCGCATGGACCTGGCGGAGGCGTTCGAAGCCGCGGAGTTCGCGACCGTTCTCTGCGGGACGGCCGCCGAAGCGCGCGCGGCGATGGCGGCAGGCAGCGTGGACGTCGTCGTTCTGGACATTCTGCTTCCCGACGGTGACGGCATCGATCTGCTCAACGAGATCCGCGCGACGCCCGCCGTGTCGAACGCCGCGGTGCTGATGCTCTCGAGCGAGGCCCAGGTCGGAGATCGGATTCGAGGCCTCCGAACGGGCGCGGATGAATACGTGGGCAAGCCGTACGACGCCGGCTACGTGGTCGCGAGGGCGCAGCAGCTGCTCAAGCTGCGCCGCGTGTCGGCGGCGGCCGCGACCAAGGTGCTGGTGATCGACGACAGCGCGACGTATCGTGAGGCGTTGCGGGCGGCGCTGCGAGAGAAGGGGTACGGCGTTCTGGCGGCCTCGACCGGAGAAGAGGGCCTTCGGCTCGCGGCTTCGGAGCGGCCCGCCGCCATCCTCGTCGACGGTGTCCTGCCGGGCATCGACGGCGCCACCGTAATTCGCCGCATCCGCCTGGATGCCGCGCTGAGAGATATTCCGTGCCTGCTTCTGACGGCGGCGCAGGATCGCGATTCGGAGCTGCGCGCCCTCGACGCCGGAGCCGATACGTTCGTGCGGAAGGAGGAACGCCTCGACGCCGTCTTGGCGCGGCTCGCCGCGGTGCTCCGCAGGTCCAGCATGCGCGTCCCGGGCGAGGAAACCGCGAGCCTTCTGGGTCCCAAGAAGATCCTCGCCGTGGATGACAGCTCGACGTACCTCGACGTGCTCGCCGACGCTCTGCGGGAGGAGGGGTACGACGTCATTCCAGCGCGCGACGGCGAGCAGGCGATCGAGCTGCTCGCCGTCCAAACCGTGGACTGCATTCTGCTCGATCTCGTGATGCCCGGCATGAGCGGCCAGGAGACCTGCGCGCGCATCAAGGCAGCGCCAGGCGTGCGGGACATCCCACTCATCATGCTGACGGCGCTCGAGGATCGAGCGGCCATGATCGAGGGGCTGGGCGCGGGAGCCGACGACTACATCTCCAAATCCAGCGAGTTCGAAGTCCTGAAAGCCAGAGTCAGGGCGCAGATCCGGCGGAAACAATTCGAGGACGAAAACCGCCGTATCCGCGAGGAGCTGCTGCGCGCGGAAATCGACGCGACCGCAGCACGCGCCACCCGCGAGCTGGCCGACGCGCGGGCGGTGCTCGTGGACGAGCTCGAGCGCGCGAACCGCGAGCTCGAGGCGTTCAGCTACTCGGTCTCCCACGATCTGCGGGCGCCCCTGCGAGCGATCGACGGGTTCAGCCAGGCCCTGCTCGAGGATTGCGCCGACAAGCTGGACGCCGGGGGCCGCCGCCATCTCGAGCGGGTGTGCGCCGCAGCGCGGCGCATGGGCGAGCTCATCGACGACCTGCTCCAGCTGTCCCGGATCGGTCGAGCCGACATGCACCGCGATCGGGTGAATCTCTCGGAGATCGCCCGCGCCGTCGTCGCCGATCTCCGGCAACACGATCCCGAGCGAGAAGTCGAGGTGGACATCGAGGACAACCTGATCGCGGACGCGGATGGCCGTCTGGTCCGCGTCGCGCTCGAAAACCTGATCGGCAACGCCTGGAAGTTCACCGGCAAGGCGAATCGACCACGCGTGCAGTTCGCGCGCGAGTCCACGCTCGAAGGGCCGACCTACGTGGTCCGCGACAACGGCGCCGGCTTCGACATGACGTACGGCGATAAGCTTTTTCGGCCGTTTCAGCGTCTGCACTCGCCGAGCGAGTTTCCGGGAACCGGCATCGGGCTCGCGACGGTTCAGCGCATCGTCAATCGGCACGGCGGCCGCGTCTGGGCCGAAGGTGAGCCGGGGCGCGGCGCCGCAATCTACTTTACCGTTCCCGGACTGCGCAGTGGAGGGGTCTCATGACTCGCAACGGCATCATCCTGCTCGTCGAGGACAACCCCGACGATGTCGATCTGACGCTGCGTGCCTTCGAGAAGAGCAAGATCGTCAACGAGATCATCGTCGTGAACGACGGCAGAGAAGCGCTCGACTATCTGTTCGCGACCGGCGCGCACGCCGGTCGAAGCCTCGCACGCGTGCCCGAGGTGGTCCTGCTGGATCTCAAGCTGCCGAAAGTGGATGGCCTCGAGGTGCTCCGGCGGATGCGCGCGGACGAGCGCACGCGGCGGCTCCCCGTCGTCGTGCTCACGTCGAGCAACGAGGAGCAGGACCTCATCAAGAGCTACAACCTCGGCGCGAACAGTTTCGTTCGCAAGCCGGTCGCCTTCGGCGAGTTCGTGGGCGCGGCGCAGCAGCTCGGATTGTATTGGCTCGTGATCAACGAGCCCGCGCCAGGGTCCGGGACCGACTGACCTCTCGAGAGACCCATGCGACCTCTTCGCGTGCTCCTCGTTGAAGATGCCGAGCTCGACGCGCAGCTGGTGCTGCGCGAGCTCGGCCGCGGCGACTACGACGTGACTCACCTTCGCGTCGACACCCTTGCGGCGCTGCGCGATGCGCTCCGCGAACACGCCTGGGACCTCGTGGTCACCGACTTCTCGCTGCCGGGATTCAGCGCCATGGAAGTGTTGAAGAATCTGGGCGCCGGCGGGCTCGACCTGCCGTGTATCGTGATCTCCGGCTCGATCGAGGAGGAGGCGGCCGTCGACGCGATGAAACTGGGCGCCGGCGATTTCGTCGGCAAGCAGCGCATGGCGCGCCTGCTCCCGGCCGTGTCGCGCGAGCTTCGCGAGGCGGCGGATCGGCGCGCGCGCCGGACGGCCGAAGCGGCGCTCGGCGAAGCCAAGGAGCGGATGCGCTTTGCGCTGGAGGCCGCCGGCGTGGGCACCTGGGAGTGGGCGATCGGATCAGGCCAGACCATCTGGTCCGACGTGTTCGAGCGCCTTCATGGAATGCCCGTGGGTTCGTTTCGCGGCACGTTCGACGCCTTCGTCGAGGCGATTCATCCAGACGATCGGCAGGGTGTGCTGGACCATTTCAATCGATCGCTGAAGAGTAGCGCCGAGTCCCGTCTGGAATACCGCGTGATCTGGCCGGACAGTTCGGAGCACTGGATGGCCAGCGTCGGCCGCGTCTTCTTCGACGAGGCCGGACAGCCCGAGCGCGCAGCCGGCGTGGGAATGGACATCACCACGCAGAAGACGCTCGAGCAGCAGTTTCGTCAGGCGCAGAAGATGGAGTCGATCGGCAACCTGGCTGGCGGCATCGCCCACGACTTCAACAACCTGCTGTCGGTCATTCTCGGGTACAGCAACCTGCTGATCGACGACATCCAGAACGATCCCGCGCTGCATCGTCTGAAAACCGAGCTGGAGGAGATCCGCAAGGCCGGTGAGAGCGCCACGACGTTGACCAGTCAGCTCCTGGCTTTCAGCCGGAAACAGATCATCCAGCCCGAGGTGCTGAACATCAACGCCATCGTGCAGCCGCTCGAGCCGATGCTCCGCCGATTGATCGGCGAGGACGTCGAGCTCACGGCCCGGCTGCCGATCGATCTCGCCTCGGTCAAAGCGGACGCCGGTCAGATCGAACAGGTGATCATGAATCTCGTCGTCAACGCGCGCGACGCGCTGCCCTCGGGAGGGAAGATCACCATCGAGACGGCCAACATCCATCTCGACGAGGCCTATGCGCGCGGGCATATCACAGTCGTGCCGGGTCCCTATGTGATGCTCGCCGTGAGCGACAACGGCGTGGGAATGGCGCCTGAAGTTCAGGCGCGGATCTTCGAGCCCTTCTTCACGACCAAACCCAAGGGACGCGGCACCGGGTTGGGACTCGCCACCGTCTACGGCATCGTCAAACAGAACGGCGGCAACGTGTGGGTGTACAGCGAGCCCGGCAAGGGCACGACCTTCAAAGTCTATCTGCCACGAACGAGAGAAGCCGCGGAGAGCCCGACGCCACAAGGGCCGGCCGATGCGTTCGAAGGCGACGAAACGATCCTGCTGGTCGAGGACGACGATCGCGTTCGGCGCCTTGCGAAGGAAGTCCTGCTGCGTCACGGTTACTTCATCATCGAGGCGTCCGATGCGGAGCGGGCACTCTCGGCCGCCGCCGCGCATCCACGACATATCCACCTTCTCTTGACCGACGTCGTCATGCCGGCGATGAGCGGCCGGGTGCTGGCGCAGACCTTGACCGGACGTTATCCCCGGCTCAAGGTGCTGTTCATGTCGGGGTACACCGACAACGCCATCGTCCACCACGGCGTACTGGAAGCGGGAGTGGCCTTCCTACAGAAGCCGTTCACGCCGACGACTCTCGCGCGAGCCGTCCGGGAGGCGCTTGATGGCCCCGCAAGTCCCGCATGAAGGCGGGCGCCGGCAGTCAGTCGGCCGCAGGACCCGAACGACCAATCCGATCCAGCTCGCGCCGCAGCCCGAGCCGGTCGAGGGCGTCGAGGCGGAGGCTTGCAAGGATCGTGATTCGCGCGTCGAGCTCGCGGAACGCGCGATCGAACGCTCGCGCTTGGTCCTCTTCCGATCCCTCGACGGCGGCAGGATCGTCGATTCCCCAGTGCGCCGTTATCGGCTGGCCCGGCCACACCGGGCAGGCTTGGGCCGCCGCACGATCGCAGACGGTGATGACGAAGTCGATCGGTGGCTGGGCGGCCTCGGCGAACTCGCTCCAACTCTTGCTGCGAAGATGCTCCGCCGGAATGCGGTTCCGGCGGAGCGTGTCGATGGCCAACGGGTGCACCGCGCCTCTTGGGAAGCTGCCGGCGCTGAACGCCTGAAACCGCCCACCCCCGCGGTGGTTCAGGAGCGCCTCGGCCATGATGCTGCGTGCGGAGTTACCCGTGCAGAGAAACAGCACGCGGTGGGTCTCGGTCACGAGCAGCAGGTCGGGCCGCAGCAACTGCGGGCCTCGCGGACCTCGGGCTTTTGGGCTCGAATCGTGGCGCTCGCAAAACGCCCCTCGACTTCACGCGCCACCCGGTCCACGTCCAGGCCGGTCTCGCTCAGAAACGCCCGCGCGTCGTCGACGTTGTAGACGCGCCACGGCTCGAGAGACACCTGCGTGAAGCCGGCCGCTTCGAGCCGGGCCGCGTAGTCGCGCTCCTCTAGGGCGCCGGCGATGCACCCGATCCACAGCTCCATGCTCCGACGCAGGTCTGAGGGCACCTCGCCGCGGACGATGACGTCGGAGACCGAGAGGCGGCCGCCGGGTTTGAGCACCCGGAACGCCTCGCGGAAGACGGCGTCCTTGTCGGACGAGAGGTTGATCACGCAGTTGGAGATGATCACGTCGACCGAGGCGTCGGGCAGCGGGATCGACTCGATGGTGCCCTTGACGAACTCGACGTTCGTGGCACCGGCCTTCTGCTGGTTCTCGCGGGCCAGGGCGAGCATGTCGTCGGTCATGTCGAGCCCGTACACTTTTCCCGTGGGTCCGACGCGCTTCGCCGACAGCAGGACGTCGATCCCGCCACCCGATCCGAGGTCGAGGACGATCTGGCCCTCCTGAAGCTCGGCGCGGGCGGTCGGGTTGCCGCAGCCGATCGACACGGCCAGGGCGTCGGCAGGCAGGCCGCTCGTTTCCGCCGCCGAATAGAGGTCCGAGGTAATCGGGTCGCCCGATCCGCCGCAGCATGCGCCCAGGCCGCACCCGCCCGAGGCGCCCACCGAGCGCGCGATGGCGCCGTACTTGTCTTGCACCGCGTCTTTCACCGCGTCGTTCACGCTGTCTGTCACGCTGGATGTCGCCATGGTCGATGTCTCCTTGTGTCTTCTAACTTCTAACTTCTACCTTCTAAGTTCTAACTTCTTGAGTATTCGTGTATACGAATATAGACACAATAGCCAGGCGTGATATATTTGTCAAGGCGAATGTAGTATGCCCAAGCCGCTGACCGACCTGGAGCGCCTCTTCAAGGCGCTCGCCGATACGACGCGCCTGCGGATTCTGGGCCTGCTCTTAGCAGCCCGCGGTGAACGTCTCGGTGCGACGCCAGCCGTTCACCACGGGCTGCTGGCGGGCGAAGTCTGCGTGTGCCACATCCACGAGAGCCTGCGCATCCCGCAGCCCAGGGCGTCGAGGCACCTCGCCTACCTCCGGCGGGCGGGTCTGGTCGCCGCGCGGAAGGAAGGGCTCTGGGTGCACTACAGGTTGACCGACGCCCCCGATCCCGTGATGGCCGCGATTCGCGAGGCCGTCATCCAGGCGCTTGGTCCGATCGACGCGGTCCGCAAGGACGCGGACCGGCTATATCGGAAGACGGGCTGCTGTGTACCCGTCGAGCGGCCCGTCCCCCTGACGGCGGATCGCGTGGCGCCTATGCCGGTCGCGACTCCGCCCGCCGACGGGCTATGATGACGTCCCCCGATAGTGGGGGACATTCGGGAGCTCAGGCCAGGTGGGCAGGACGCCTCGAACACGTTCGACGCCTTTTCCGGCGACCGCGTCTCCTGGCGCCACTCTGGGCCGGGATCGCGATGCGCTCCGGCGATCGCTCTCGAACCACATCGTCTACTCGCTCGGCAGGGACCCCGCCCGGGCCACGCCACGGGACTGGTTCCTCGCGGCGGCCTTCACGGTCCGCGACCGTCTGGTCGAAGCGTGGATGGGCACGACCGAGGGGTACCGCCGCGCCGATGCGAAGCGTGTGTATTACCTGTCGGCCGAGTTTCTCACGGGCCGGCTGCTGTCGAACGGCCTGCTGAACATCGGCCTCTTCGATCCGTGCCGCGACGCGCTGTCGGATCTCGAGCGCGCCTTTGACGAAATCGCCGAGCTCGAGCCCGACGCGGCACTCGGCAACGGCGGCCTCGGCCGGCTCGCGGCGTGTCTGCTCGACTCGATGGCCACGCTGTCGCTGCCGGGCTACGGGTACGGCATCCGCTACGAGTACGGCCTCTTCTTCCAGCGCATCCAGCGGGGCTCGCAAGTGGAACAGCCCGACAACTGGCTGCGCTACGGCAACCCGTGGGAGTTTCCCCGCGCCGACGTCTTGCACCCGGTGAAGTTCGGCGGCCGGGTCGTGCACTTCACCGAGCGGGGGCAGCTGCGCTTTCATTGGGTCGATACCGACGTCGTGATGGCGATGGCCTTCGACACGCCGGTGCCTGGGTACGGCGGCGCGGTCAACGACATGCGGCTCTGGTCGGCGCGCTCCTCACGCGACTTCAACCTGCAGGACTTCAACGAGGGGAACTACATCAAGGCGGTCGAGCAGAAGACCGCGTCGGAAAATCTCTCGAAGGTGCTGTACCCGGCCGACACGACCCGCCACGGGCGCGAGCTCAGGCTCCGGCAGCAGTACTTCTTCGTGTCGGCGTCGCTGCAGGACATCCTGCACCGGTTTCTCGCCGCGCACGACAGCCTGGACGAGCTGCCCGACAAGGTCGCGATCCAGTTGAACGACACGCACCCGTCGACCGCCATTCCCGAGCTGATGCGCCTCCTGCTCGACATCCACCATCTGGAATGGGATCGGGCGTGGGAGATCACGTTGCGGACGTTCGGGTACACGAACCACACGCTGATGCCCGAGGCCCTCGAAACGTGGCCGGTCGGTCTCTTCGAACAGGTCCTACCGCGCCACCTGCAGATTGTCTACGAGATCAATCATCGGTTTCTCGAGACGATTCGCCGTTCGTACCCGGGCGACGTCGACCGGCTGCGGCGCGTGTCGATCGTCGACGAGACCGGCGATCGCCGGCTGCGGATGGCGCACCTGGCGTTCATCGGCAGCCATCGCGTGAACGGCGTCTCCGCGATTCACACCGACCTGATGAAGAAGACGATCTTCGCGGACCTCGACCAGGCGTTCCCCGGCCGTATCATCAACATCACCAACGGGGTGACGCCGCGGCGATGGCTCCACCAGGCGAACCCGGGTCTCTCGGCGCTCATCACCGAGCACATCGGCGATCGGTGGATCGCGGACTTGACGGAGCTTCGGCGGCTGACGCCGCTCGCCTCCGACGCGGCCTTTCGCGCGAGATTTCGCGACGTGAAGCAGGCCAACAAGGCGCGGCTGGCCGAGGCCATCCGGGATCGGCTCGGGATCGACGTCGATCCGTCGGCGCTGTTCGACGTCCAGGTCAAGCGCATCCACGAGTACAAGCGGCAGCTGCTCAACGTCCTTCACGTGATCACGCGCTACAATCGGATTCGCGAAGGCCGCGAGACACAGTCCGTTCCGCGAGTGGTCGTGTTCAGCGGCAAGGCGGCGCCTGGGTACGCGGCCGCCAAGCTCATCATCGAGCTGATTCACCGTGTCGCCCACGTCGTGAACCACGATCGGGCGATCGGCGATCGCCTGAAGGTCGTCTTCATCCCGAACTACAGCGTGTCGAACGCCGAGATCATCGTGCCGGCCTGCGACCTGTCGGAGCAGATTTCGACTGCCGGCACCGAGGCGTCGGGCACGGGCAACATGAAGCTCGCGCTGAACGGCGCGCTGACGATTGGGACCCTCGACGGCGCGAACATCGAGATACGTGAAGAAGCCGGCGAGGACAACGTCTTCATCTTCGGCCTGACGGCCGCGGAGGTCGTCGCGCGCCGCGAGGCCGGCTACAACCCGCGGGAGATCTACGAATCGAACCCGGAGCTCCGGCAGGCCCTCGACATGATTGGCTCGGGCTCCTTCTCGACCGACGCGCCGCGGCGGTTCAGCCCCGTGTTCGAACGGCTCACGACCCACGGCGACTTCTTCCTGCTGCTGGCCGACTATGCGGACTACATCGCCTGCCAGGAGCGCGTCGACGCCCTGTTCCGGCAGCCCGACGAGTGGGCCCGGCGCGCGATTCTGAACGTGGCCGGCATGGGCCGCTTCTCGAGCGACCGCACCGTGCTCGAATATGCGAAGTCTGTCTGGAACGTCTCGCCGGTCGAAGCCGGCCGGGACGGCCCGAGAATCTGAGGATTTGAGGATTTGAGGAGTTGAGGAGTTGAGGAGTTGAGGAGTTGAGGAGTTGGGTTTTCGAGGATTTGGCCCTACGACGATCACCGCATCCCTCGACGGGGCTCGGGATGCCCTGAGCATGTCGTCCCTCGACGTCGGGACGACCCCGAGCCCGTCGATAGGTCGAAGGGCAGAGCTCGCAGAGCCACCAGAGATTCTCAGATTCTCAACTCCCCAGATTTTCCAAATCCTCAACTCCTCAAATCCTCAAGTCCTCAAATTCCAGCATCCATCCGTTCATTTGACATTGAAGGTGTAGGTGAAGATGCCCGACGGCGTATCGGCGATCGTCGGCGGAAACTCCCGGACCACAATAGTGCCGGCGCCCGCGCGCGCGGCAACGAAGTCCAGCAGCACGAGCTCGCTCGTGCCGGCAATGCGCTGCGGATTGGGCAGTTTCTGGGAGCCCGTGAAGGTGAGATTCGGCGACACCGATTGCACGGTCCACGTGGCCGGCGTCATCGGCAGCTGGATCTCGACGAGACCGTTGACCGGGACCTCGGCCGGCTTGCAGACGCCCGGCTGCAGCGGATCGGCTTGTGGCGGCAGGCAGTTGGCCTGCGTCAGCACCCAGTAGTGGCTGATCGGCGGAGGCGTGGCCTGCGGCTGCAAGTTGGCAGAGACGATGCCACCCGCGAGCCCAGCGACGAGCAGCACGCCGGCGGTCAGTCCAGATCGTGACATGGCTCCCCTCAACCTGACGAACGGCGAACGTCGAATACCGAACACCCGGACGCCGAACGAAACAGCACGTCGAACGTAGAACGCAGCACGTAGACGGCTACCGTACCAATGAAAAGGCCGACATCATCCCGTTGTCCTCGTGCGGCAGGATGTGGCAGTGATACACCGTCCGCGTCAGCACGTCGGCGCGCGGACGCATCAGGATCTTGACCGTGCCTTTCGGCGGCAGGGCAATCGTGTCCCACCAGACCGGGTTCGCGACGCGCACGCCGTCGTACTCGATCACCTGAAACGGGTTCACGTGGATGTGGAACGGATGCTGGAACACGTCTTCGTTGACGAGCGTCCACTCCTCGGTCGTGCCGACGCTGATCACCGCATCGTCGCGATCCGGATCGAACACCTTGTCGTCGAGGAAGAACTCCACCGGTGCGTGCAGCGTGCTGCCGCGGAACCGAACCGTGCGGCGGCGATCGATCTGAGCAGTCGTCAGGTCTTCGGGCGTCAGCAGTCTCGACGGAATCGCCTGGCGCATCCGTCCGCCCTCGGACACGATGGTCGCGAGAATGTCCTCCGGCATCGCACCGCCCGGATGGCCCTGATCGTACTCGAGCGCGCGGAACTTGTACTCGCCCGGCGCCCCCCCGAGAATCATCACTTCGACGCGGTTGCCTGGCGCCACGAGGAGCGTCTGCACCGGCCGCGGCGCCGCGAACGTGATGCCGTCCTGGGCGATTTGGTACATCGTGTGGCCGTCGAGCGAGAGCTTGAACAATCTGTGCGGCGCGGTGTTGACGATCCGCCAGCGTTGCGTTTGGCCGGGGCGCACCGTGACCGTTGGCTGGTACACGCCGTTGATGGTGTAGTACATGTCGCTCGGCACCGGTGGAATGGTCGAGAACGGCGCGTGTCCGTGATGGCCCGCGATCGGAATCGGCAGACCCACCGGCACGTGCCCGTTGTGATCGAGCCAGATCTCGCCGAGCAGCATGATTCGCTCTACCGCGGCCGCGATCAGCGGAATCCGATCCAGGTCTCCTTCGACGATGATGGCGCCGGCCATGCCGGCCCAGAGCTGCTTGGCCGTGCTGCCGTGCTTGTGCGGGTGGTACCAATCGAAGCCGGCCGGCTGATCGGGCGGAACCTGAATCTCGTAGTCGAACGTCTCACCCGGCTTGAACAACAGGAACGGGTTGTCCGCGTTTCCCGACGCCGACACCTGCAGACCGTGCGTGTGGATATTGGTGTACAGCTGCTCCTGCGGATCCGGCGCGGCGCCGTGCTCTTCGGCCTGGCCGTGCACCATTCTCCGCATCATGTTCATCGACCGCTCGTACACGTCGCCGGCAAACACGATCTGTTGCGTCGGAAGCGCGCCAGCCGGCAGCCTGAGGTTGTTGATCAGCCGGAACTTCAGCAGATCGCCCGGCTTGATCCGCCAGGTCGGTCCGTGGATCGTGCCTTCGTAGGTCCCAAGCTCGACCGTCCGGCCCGCCAGCGTGGCCTTCGCTAACTTCATCTCCATCGTCGTCTGAAGGAGTCCGTTCACGCTGCGCCGAACTTCGGGCTCGATGAACTCCGGACCTCGAGCGGCCGCTCGCCGCGGGTATCGAGCCGCTGCCAGCAGTCCCGCGAGAACGACGACGAGAAGAAGGAGAGCGCCCGAGCGGCTGGCTCCGACGCGCAGATGCCGTTTCAGCATGGTGCGGTGAATGTAATTCGTGGATCCGACGGTGTCAACGAACCGGCGGTCGCCCTGCGCGAAGACCGCGATTGAGTCTTGTAGCGCTCACGCACTGGATGTAGAGTTTCGGGCGAGTCCGCTGTGTTCGCTGCTATTGTCATTGGAACGTTCATCATCGGCGTGTTCGTCTGGGAGTTCGGCCGCATGTGGTGGATTCAGAACGCCTGGCGCCGCCGCTGGCGGAATCCAGACAAAGACGATTAGCTAGTCGATAGTCGTTAGTCGTTAGTCCCGAGTGGCCCGACCAGCGACGAGCACGAGCGATGACCACCCTGACGACCGCGAGCGACGACCTCGAGCCAACCACCACCAACGACTAACGGGCGAGTAACGACTAGCGACTAACGACTAATCTTGATCGTCTGTATCGTGACCGTCTTGATCGGCCGATCCCCCGGCTTGCTCGTGGGCGTTCCGCCGATTGTCTCCACCACGTCCATGCCCTCGACCACTTCGCCAAACACACTGTGCCGATTGTCGAGCCACGGCGTGGCGGCGAGCGTGATGAAGAACTGGCTGCCGTTGGTGTTCGGGCCGGAGTTGGCCATCGAGAGCATGCCGGCCTTGCCGTGTCTCAGCTTCGGGCTGAATTCGTCGCCGAACTTGTAGCCGGGCCCGCCGGTCCCGGTGCCGAGCGGGTCGCCGCCCTGGATCATGAATCCCGCGATGACGCGGTGGAAGACGAGGCCGTCGTAGAGGGGCCGCTTCACGCGTTGGCCGCTCTTCGGATCGGTCCACTCTTTGGTGCCCTCGGCGAGGCCCACGAAATTGGCGACGGTGTTGGGTGCGTCCGCGTCGAACAGCTGCACCGTGAACCTGCCCTCGCTCGAAGTGAAATGCGCGCTCAACATTGATATGCTCTCTTTACGGTGGCTCTCAGCTTTCGGCTCTCAGCTTTCAGCGCGTGCTGTGGAGCTGATAGCTGACAGCTGATAGCTGATAGCTGATCATACCGTTACAATTGGTTTCTGTCGTGTCTGTGTCTTCGTGGCCCCTCGGGATTCGGGATTCGGGATTCGGGACTCGGGACTCGGGATTGACAACGCTCTTCTTCGTGCCTTCGTGTCTTCGTGGCTCTTTTTCGTGCTTTCGTGTTTTCGTGGCGTGTCTTCGTGGCCAAATCTGACGAACATTTTGGTCTTCTTCGTGTCTTCGTGTCTTCGTGGCCAAGGAGGGTTATGAGATCTCATTCGATGATTGTCGGAGCAGTAATGGGGCTGGCGGCCCTGGGAACACCGTCTGGCGCGGCGGGTCAGGCCGATAAGGCCAAGCTGGTCACTCCGGCGGCGCTCACCGAAGCGGCGCCCGCGACGTTCAAGGCCAGTTTCGTCACCAGCCAGGGCACCTTCGTCGTCACCGTGCACAAGGACTGGGCGCCGAAGGGCGCCGACCGGTTCTACAACCTCGTGAAGAGCGGCTATTTCGACGAGATCCGGTTCTTCCGGGTGATTCCCAATTTCATGGCGCAGTTCGGCATCCACGGTACGCCGGCCGTGTCGGCGGCGTGGACGAGCGCGCGCATCACCGACGATCCGGTGAAGCAGAGCAACAAGCGCGGCTTCGTCACGTTCGCGACGGCGGGCCCCAACACGCGCACCACGCAGCTCTTCGTCAACTTCGGCGACAACGTGGGCCTCGACAAGCAGGGGTTCGCGCCGTTTGGCGAAGTCACGACGGGCATGGACGTGGTGGACAAGCTGTACAGCGGGTACGCCGAGATCTACCAGAGAAAGGACTTCGAGCTGCCGCGGTTCATGTCAGAGGGCAACGCGTACCTGACGAAGGCGTTTCCGAGAATGGACTTCATCAAGACGGCCACGATTACGCAGTGAACGCTTGGACAATCCCTTCGCGGTATTGGGTCCCCACCGGGACGCCGAGGGCACACTCGTCATTCGCGCGGTGCAACCGGCGGCGCGATCGGTCGACATCCATCTGGTCGCGAGCGGCGCGACCCATCCGATGCGTCGCCGAGACGAGGGGATGTTCGAAGCGACGCTCCCGGCCTCTGCCGGCGCCGGCATTCCCGACTACCGCCTTCGTGTAAGGTTCGGCTCCGGCCAGGAGCTCGAGATCGACGATCCGTATCGATACGGTCGCGTCCTGACCGATTTCGACCTTCATCTGTTCGGCGAGGGAACCCATCTCCGCGCGTACGACAAGCTTGGTGCGCACCGAACCACCCTCGGCGAGGCCACCGGCGTGCACTTCGCCGTGTGGGCGCCCAACGCCGATCGGGTGAGCGTGGTGGGCGACTTCAACGGGTGGGACGGCCGCGTGCATCCGATGCGGCTGCTCGCGCCCTCCGGCGTCTGGGAAATCTTCATCCCCGACGTGCCGGATGGCGAGAAGTACAAGTTCGAGATCCGCACGAAGGCAGGCGCGATCCTCGAGAAGACCGACCCGTTCGGCGTCGCGTTCGAAGCGCCGCCGCAGACGGCGTCGATTGTCTACGACCTCTCGCGGTACCAGTGGGGCGACGCCGAATGGATGGGCGAGCGGCCGGGGCAGGGCGGCTGGCTCGACCGCCCGGTGGCCATCTACGAAGTGCATCTGGGTTCCTGGGCGCGGATGGCCGAGGATGGCGACCGCTTCCTGACCTATCGCGAGCTCGCCGACCGGCTCGTGCCTTACGTGAAGGAGATGGGCTTCACGCACATCGAGCTGCTGCCCGTGATGGAGCATCCATTTTCGGGATCGTGGGGCTATCAGGTGCTGGGGTTCTTCGCACCGACGAGTCGCTACGGGCCTCCCGAAGACTTCAAGCGGCTCGTGGATGAGTGCCATCGGGCCGGCATCGGCGTGATCCTCGACTGGGTGCCGGGGCATTTTCCTCGAGACGTCCACGGGCTCGCCCGGTTCGACGGCACGGCGCTCTACGAGCACGCCGATCCGCGGCAGGGCGAGCACCAGGACTGGGGCACGCTCATTTTCAACTACGGGCGAAATGAAGTCCGGAACTTCCTCTTGTCGAACGCGCTCTTCTGGCTCGAGGAGTATCACGTCGACGGCCTTCGAGTGGACGCGGTCGCGTCGATGCTGTATCTGGATTACTCGCGCCGCGAGGGCGAGTGGATTCCCAATCAGTACGGCGGGCGCGAGAACCTCGACGCCATCGAGTTCCTGCGGCGTCTGAACACGCTGACACACGGCGAGCATCCCGGCACGATCACCGCGGCGGAGGAGTCCACGGCGTGGCCGGGCGTGAGCCGTCCGGTGCACCTCGGCGGCCTGGGGTTCACCTACAAATGGAACCTCGGCTGGATGCACGACGTTCTGGAATACGCGAGCAAAGACGCGATTTTTCGCCGCTGGGAGCACAACCTGCTGACCTTCTCCGGCCTCTACATGTTCACGGAGAACTTCGTCCTGCCGCTGTCGCACGACGAGGTCGTGCATGGAAAGGGCGCGCTCATCGACAAGATAGCGGGCGATGCGTGGCGCAAGTACGCCACGCTTCGCACGCTGTACGGCTACATGTATGGGCATCCGGGCAAGAAGCTCCTCTTCATGGGTGGAGAATTCGCGCAGTGGCGGGAGTGGAACCACGACCGGAGCCTCGACTGGCATCTGCTCGACGACCCGGCGCACGCCGGGATCCGCCGGTACGTGCAGGCGCTCAATTCGGTCTACCAGGGCGAGCCGGCGCTCCACGAATGCGACGCCGAACCGTCTGGCTTCCGCTGGATCGACTGCCACGACAGCGAGAACAGCGTGATCTCGTTTCTGCGCGCCGGCCGCGGCGGCCGCGAGCCCGTGGCGCTGGTCTTCAACTTCACGCCGGTGGCCCGCCACGACTACCGCATTGGCGTGCCGGACGAAGGCTTCTACGCCGAGCTGCTGAACAGCGACAGCGAGCTCTTCGGCGGCGCCAACGTCGGCAACGGCGGCGGCGTGCCGAGCGACCTGGTGGCCTCGCACGGCTTCGACCACTCCATCCGCCTCACGCTCCCGCCGCTCGGGTGCCTCATGCTGAAGCGGAGATAGGCCACGAAAACACGAAGACGACGATCACCGCAGAACGCGCAGAGCACGCAGAGAAGATTCTCAAGAGGCCATAAGAGGCCACAAAAATTCGAAAACACGAAGAAGCCCGTATGATCTTCTTCGTGCCTTCGTGTCTTCGTGGCAATCGGTGATGTCGCTTCGATCCTCCCGGGGCGCCGCGGTCGCCCTCGTCACCCTCGCGACCTTCACCGACATCGTCGCGTATTCGATTGCCGTGCCGGTCCTGCCGGACCTGACCCGGCGGCTTGGTGCGTCGCCGACGATGATCGGCCTGCTGTTTGCTTCGTTTGGCGTGACGGTGCTGGCCGTGTCGCTGCCGATGGGGGCGCTGTCGGACCGCATGGGCCGCAGGGCGCCGCTCGTCCTCGGGTTGCTCGCGCTGGCGGCGTCGACCGTGATGTTCGCGTTCGCCGAACGCCTGCCCGCGCTCTTCGCGGCCCGGCTCGTGCAAGGCGCCGCCGACGCGGTGACCTGGGTCGTCGGCTTCGCGCTGCTGGCGGACCTCTACGGCCCGGCCGAGCGCGGCCGCATCATGGGCCTCGTCATGTCGGGCACCACCTTCGGCTTCATGATCGGACCGACCGCCGGCGGATGGCTGTACGAGAACGGCGGTACGGAGCTGCCGTTTCTGTGCGTGGCGGCGCTTGCCGTCGTTGTGGCGATCGGGTTTCTGTGGTTGAACATCCCGTCGAAGCACACCGACCACGTGCCCGTGCCGATCGGCGCGATCTTGCGCGTGCCGGCCGTGGCCATCTGCTCGGCCGCGGTTGTCGTGATCGGCGGGACCATCGCGATGGTCGAGCCGATCCTGTCGTTGTTTCTGGCATCCGAGATCCATCTTGGACCTGCTCGCGTCGGTCTGGTGTTTGGCGGCGCTGCCGTCGTGTCGGCCGTACTGCATCCGCTCGCTGGCCATCTGTCCGACCGCTGGGGAGCGCGCCGCGTGACGATGCTTGGCCTCGTGGCGACGAGCTGCGCGCTGCCGCTCCTCGGCCTCATCACGAGCTTTCCGACGGCCGTGGCGCTCTTCGTGTTGAACACGCTGGCGGTCGCCATCGTGATTACGCCGTCGCTCGCCTATATGGCCGAGGCCACGGCGTCGACCGGCGTCGGGTCGTTTGGCGTGGCGTTCGGCCTCTACAATTTCGCGTGGGCGATAGGCCTGCTGGTCGGTCCGGCGCTGGGCGGGTTTCTCTACGAGCGCATCGGCTTCGAGCGCCTGGTGCTGGCCTGGGCGCCGGCAGCCCTCACGATGACGTTGTTGATCATGGCGGCGGAACGCCGCCCGCGGTCACGACGCTAGAGCGCTTCGCCGGCGTGTAGTGCAGGACTTTAGTCCTGCCTGCGGCCGGTTGAAGGGAGTCTTTTCGTGTTTGGTGGCCGCGCTCATGAGATCTCTGCGAGCTCTGCGTTTTCCGCGGTGATCGTCGTTGACGCCCTTGCGGCGTGCGCCCGATGTACAATTCTCTAGACGGAGGTTCTGTCCATGATTCGCAAGATGACGGTTGCCGCGCTGACGATCGGCCTGCTGGCCGCGTCCTCGTATTCGCTCGAGGCCGACGTCAAGGCCGACGAAAAGAGCCTGGTCAAGTTCGAAGGGATGCTTGGCAAGGTGGTCGGGCTCTTTGGCGGGAAGGCCGCCAGGGAAGGCGTGAAGACGAGCGTCGCCGTGAAGGGCGATCGCAAAGCCACGCTGTCCGACACGGCCGGCCAGATTGTCGACTTGAGAGAAGAGAAGATCTACGATCTCGACATCAAGAAGAAGACGTACACGGTCACGACGTTCGCCGAGCTCAGACGCCAGCTCGAAGAGGCCAAGAAAAGGGCCGCCGAAGAGGCGAAGAAGGCCCAGGCGGAGATGAAGGCTGCGGAAACCAAGACGGCGGAGGCCAAGCCGGCCAAGAACGACAGCCCGCAGTTCGAGGTCGACTTCGATCTGAAGGAAACCGGACAGCAGAAGAAGGTCAATGGCTTCGACGCGCGCGAGATCGTCATGACCATCACCATGCGTGAAAAGGGCAAGACGCTCGACGAGAGCGGCGGCATGGTGCTGACGTCGAACATCTGGATGGGCGCTCAGATTGCGGCGATGAAGGAAGTGGCGGCCTTCGATATCCGCTTCGCGAAGGCCATCGCCGGTCCCATCATCGCCGGCGCGTCGGCCGACGAGATGGCATCGGCGATGGCGATGTATCCGATGATGCAGGACGCGCTCGCCCGGATGCGCGCCGAAAACGTGCGGATGGATGGCACCGCCATCCTCACGTCGACCACGATGGACGCCGTGAAGTCGGCCGAGCAGATCGCGGCCGAGGCGCAGCAGCAACAGCCGAGCTCGCAGTCGGGTTCGCCGTCGAGCACGTCGGGCACCATCGGCGGACTCATCGGCGGCTTCGCGCGCCGCGGCGCGAACCGAAACCAGAACGCCCAGGCGGCTTCCGGGCGCGCCACGATCATGACGATGACCAACGAAGTGTTGAAGGTCGCCACGAGCGTCAGCGATGCGGACGTCGCGATTCCGGCGGGGTATAAGGAAAGCAAATAGTCGTTAGTCGTTAGTCGATAGTCGTGAGTATCGATAGTCGCTTGATACGACTCCGCGACTGACGATCATTGACTATCGACCATCGACCATCGACCATCGACTATCGACTATCGACTATCGACTATCGACTAAATGAACTGGCTCTTCAAGGAAGAACCCTCCAACTATTCCTTCGACGCGTTCTCGAAGGACGGCAAGACCGTCTGGAGCGGCGTCAGAAATCCCGTCGCCCAGAAGCACCTGCACGCCGTGAAGCGCGGCGACCCGGTGTTCTACTACCACACCGGCAAGGAGAAATCGATCGTCGGCGTCGCGAAGGCCTTGACCGATGCCTATCCGGATCCGAACGACAAGACCGCCAAACTCGCCGTCGTCGAGATCGGGCCAGTGCGCAAGCTCGAGCGACCTGTGACGCTCGCCGAGATCAAGGCCGACGCCCGCTTCAAGACGTTTCCGCTCGTCCGTATCTCGCGCCTCTCGGTGATGCCCGTCACCGATGTGGAGTGGAAGCGGATCGAGCAGATGGCCGGTCAGTAGGTCGGGTAGGGCGAGTCGCCCTCGCCGAGTGAAGACAATCAACGGGTCGATTCTGAGGCAGCTACTTCGCGGGCGGGACAATCAGGGGAATCAGGTCACGGCCGTTTCGGCGATAGACCGAGAAATCCGCGCGGTCCAGCGTGACCACCCGGCAATCGCGTATCAATTCGGTCATACGGACGATGCAGGCGTCGGCGAGGTCCATCTCGCGGTCGCGATATTTCTTGAGCAGCGACAGCACGCCGCTAGTGTGTTCGGACAGGTCGAACGCCAGGACGATTTCCCGCGCGTGAATCATTTCCACGATGGCGGCGGGCCGGCCGGTCATGGCGGCGGCTTCGGCCATGGCTTCCGGGCACGAGTAGAACGGCGGACCAAGTCGTTCCAGCGTTTCACATGCCCAGCGGTTGTAGCGATCCTTGGAATTGATCGAAGCGACGAGCGGGCCAGCGTCGAGGATGTTCTTCATCCCCGCGTCTTGCTCCAGATTCGCCGGTAGGCCTTATTGGTGCTGAGATCCGACGGGCCACGCATCGCGCCGAAGTAGCGTGGCATCACGGACAGCTTGCCGCGCCGCTTCAAGCGGGCTTCCAGTGCCTGCCGGGCAATCTCCCCTTTGGCCAGTCCGGTCTGACGCGCCTCCTCGCGCAAGGCGTGAGCGAGTGTTTCGCCAAGTCGGATGGTGAGCGACTGGTTCATTGTGCGACTGTATCACAACGATGGCAGTCGTGCAATACAGCCTGAGGACGCCCGGTGTATGTAAGGCACAAGCAACGCCGCAAAGTCAGGCAGGACCTGTAGCGCGACATCGCGATTGAGCTTCGCGTCGCGCGCCCGATACACCTGGTCGCGCAGATCGGCGTCTGCGGCATGGGGAGTACTCAGGGAACCGCCGCGTCTGCTCGAACGTCTGATCTCGTGGAACCGTCGACCGCCTTCTTGCGTCACTCCTCCTGATAGTCTACAAGAGGCCAGATGTGAGCGACCAGATCGTGGACCATCTGCGGCGCGATACGCGCCATGCGGCGCGGCGGTTGATGCGCGACTGGCGCTTCACGTCGGCAGCCGTTCTGATCCTCGGCCTTGGCATCGGCGCCAATACCGCCATCTTCAGCCTCGTCAATGCCACGCTCTTCCGCCCATCGCCGTTCGCCGATCCCGATCGCCTCGTCGAGATTTACCAGAACGATCCTGACGGGCGACCGGGCACCAACAGCTACCCGGCCTATCTGGATATGGCGGCGTACACGAACGTGTTTGCGGGCACGACGGCCGTGAGCATTCCCAACGGCGTGAGCTACATGGATCGGGGCGCGGTGCGAAACGGCGTTGCCGAATACACGACCGCGTCCTACTTGTCCGTGCTTGGGCTGCGGCCGTCGCTGGGCCGATGGTTCGAGGCGGCGGAGGATCGGCTCGGCGTGGCGGTTGTTGCCGTTCTCGGACACCTGACCTGGAGCACGCGGTTCGGCGCGGACCCCTCGATCGTCGGCCGCACGATCCGCATGCAGGGCGTGCCGGTCACTATCGTCGGTGTTGGCCCCGAGGGATACAAGGGCACGCTCAACATCGGGCTGGTGACCGACTTCTGGCTGCCAATCTCCTCGGTGCCGGCCGTCGGCGGATCTCCGCGCATGCTGGAACGGCGTCCGGTGGAAGCGCCCTTCTTCGTCAAAGCCCGCCTCCGCGACGGCGTGACCGTGCCGCAGGCGCAGGCGGCCATGAACACCCTGGGCAGCCGACTGGCGGCTGAATATCCGACCGAGGACTCCGGGAAGGGCATCACCGTCATGGCCTCGCGCGACGTGCGTGTGCATCCGCAGATGGACGTGCTGCTCGCGACGATGGCGTCAATGCTGCTCGGCGTCGTGGGGCTGGTCCTGGCGATCGCCTGCAGCAACCTGGCGACGCTGCTGCTCGTGCGGGCGGCTGCGAGAGCGAAGGAGGTCTCGATCCGCCTCGCCGTGGGCGCAACGCGCGGGCAGCTGATTCGCCACTTGCTGACCGAGAGCCTGCTCCTGTCCATGGCCGGAGGCGCCGCCGGCTGCGTCTTCGCCTGGTGGCTCGTCCGATCGCTGACCGCGATCGAGCTGCCGATCACAGTGGATCTCAGCCTCGACTATAGAGTCCTCAGCTTTGCCGCCGGACTCTCGCTGGTCACCGGCGTGCTGTTCGGCCTGGCCCCGGCGCTCAACGCGACTCGCGTGGACCTGATCTCGACACTGCGTGAGGACGCTCAGACACGATCCGCCGATCGTCGCTGGTTCACGCTCAAGAACGCGCTCGTCGTGTTCCAGGTGACCGTGTCGGTGGTGCTGCTGGCCACGACCGGCGTGTTCCTGGAGACGGCGGCCGCGGCGCGCGCGCAGCGCATCGGCTTCGCCGTCGACGGCGTGGCGATGCTCGAAATCGACGTCCGCTATGCCGGTTACTCGGCCGAGCGCGCGGCGAACATGTACGAAGAGTTGCGGCGCCGGGTCGCGGCGGTCCCCGGCGTGCAGTCGGCCGTGCTGACGCGAGGCCAGCCGATGGAAGTCAATGGCCTGCCGCTGGTCATCGAGGGCGCCGGACCCGAAGGCGGCACTGTCATGGTTGGCGGGAACATCTGGGCGGGACCCGGGTTCTTCGAGATGCTGCAGATCCCGATCCTCTTCGGTCGCCACATCGAGGAGCGGGATCGTCCAGGCGCGCCGCTGGTCGCGGTCGTCAGCGAGACGATGGCGCGGCAGTACTTCGGCACCGTCAATGCCGTCGGACGCCGCTTCCGGATCGACCAGGAGGCGAACTGGATCGAGGTGATCGGGGTCTCTCGCGATACCGCGACGGCCGATCGGACAGGGGACCTCGTGGACCCGGAGCCCCAGTTGTTCTTCCGGCCCTTCGCGCAGGCGAATCTGCCTCCGAACACCGTGCTGGCGCGGACGTCGCTGGACGGGTCCGCGCTGGTCGGCGCCATGCAGCGTGAACTGCTGGCTCTGGACCCGGCGCTGCCGGTCGTGGCGGCGCAGACCATGGGGCAGGTTCTCGAGCGATCCCTGGTCGGTCCTCGCGCGGTCGCAGCGTTTCTCGGCGCGCTTGGCGTGCTTGGCCTGTCGCTGGCGGGCATCGGCCTGTACGCCGTGATCGCCTTTGCGGTCGCGCGGCGGACGCGCGAGATCGGGATCCGGATGGCGCTCGGTGCGCGCAGCCAGGAGGTGGCCCGGGACGTCGTTCGCGAGGTCGCCGTGCTGCTTGCCGCCGGCGCGGGAGCGGGCGCGGCGCTCGCCACGGTTGTGATACTGGCCATGCGATCGCTCAACAGCCCGGCGATCGGGTTCGTCGCCTTCAGCCCGAGCATCGATCCCCTGGCGCTCGTGGCAATCGCCGGGTTCATCGTCATCGTCGGCATGGCAGCCGCGTTCGTGCCGGCGCGCCGCGCCGCGAGCATGAATCCGCTCTCGGCGCTGCGGCACGAGTAGCGGTAGCGGATGCAGGTACCCGTGCCGGCTCTGCGTACCATCACCGTTTCGCCGGTGGATGAACATCGCACTGGAACCGACCGCGCCTTTGCGGCAGGTGACCGCGCGCAATCGACGGCACCGGATCGGGCACGTGATCTGGCGACCCGCGAGCTCGGCATGGTCGAGCGGATCGATGCGAAGGGACAGATGGAGATCCGATGGGATTCTGGTCGAACGTCTTCATTCGAGTCCGGCGAACGCCGACATCTCGACCACGGCTACGCGGTGACGAGCCACAGCAGCCAGGGGCTGGTAAGACTCTTATCGGAGCGACGCCGGCTCGCAGCTCCTGGACGGCCTTGAGCATATGGGAGTATAATATGAGTTGAAAGTGAGTGTGATGAGAGTATGGCCAGAGTGCAACCTGTCCTGAGCGCGACCGAGCTGGCCCTGGTCGACCAGATGGCCGAATTGACGCACTCGAAGCGCACCGACGTGATCAAGAGTGCGCTAGCCGTGTACCACTGGTTTGTTCGGCAAGCGTTGACCGGTGGCCGCGTGATCGTGCGTAAGCCAACGGGCGAGGAAGTCGCACTGGAGACGGCCGAATTGAGTGCGCTCGAGGGGAGAGGCAACCGCCTCAGTCCGGAGGAGCTGGGACTGCTGGCGAAAGAACTCGCGGCAGCGTCGGATCCGATCGAGGCCGCCCGCATCAAGGAGCGGTTGACGCGCGGCTTCTACGGCATCTGACGGCCGTGCCGAAGGTTCGCCGACAGAATCTTCCGCCCGCGCTGTTTCAGCATCTGCTCGAACGCATTCAGGGCAGGAAGATCCCTGCGACGCAGATTGAGTGGCTCGCGACATGGCTCGACACCGAGCCTGATGTGCCTGAGGGTGAGTGGTACAAGCGCTTTTCTGGTATGACCGTGTGTGGCGAGGGTGAGTTGATCGAGACCTTTCTACTCCCGGGACAAGCCGCGAAAGGCAAGCGCGTTCCTTGAGCCCCTTGCGAAACCGACGCAGACAACAGGAAATGAGAAATCAGGACGAGAACACAATGGTCAGCCCCCGTTGTGAAGTAATCTTGAAGCTGTGGTGAGCACCAACAAACGAGCGGCCGACGCGCGACGGGTGCGCGATGCTGAGGCGCTGTTGGACAGGCGTTACTTCAGTCTCGATCCCGAGCGTTGGGCGGCATTCCAAGCAGCCCTAGATGCGCCGGCGCGTCCGAATCCACGTCTGAAGAAGCTACTGCAGACGCCAAGCGTGTTCG
>MEKT01000188.1 GCA_001767435.1 Acidobacteria bacterium RIFCSPLOWO2_02_FULL_65_29
TCGTCAGCTCGGCGAACCACCGCTCCACGAGACTCAGCCACGACCCATACGTGGGTGTGAAGTGGACATGAAACCGTGGACGCTTGGCGAACCAGTGGCGAATGAGCGGCGTCTTGTGGGTGCCGTAGTTGTCCATGATGATGTGCACGTCGAGGTCACGCGGGACCTGCGTCTCGATCAGATCGAGGAACTCACGGAACTGAACCGAGCGATGGCGCTGATGAAACTGCGTGATGACCTCACTCGTCTTCGCGTTGAGCGCGGCGACTTCAGCGCTCGCCAAAATTGACCCAGGGTTGCTCGCCGGAAATGGACCACTTTGACTTGCCGCCGCTGACGCGAGCATCTACGGATGCTCATGAAGCGGCCCTGCTTTATCTGCCGCCGCTGGTTTGTGCCGGACCGACGCGTCGGCCGTCGCCAGCGTGCCTGTTCGGCCCTGGCGTGTCAGATCGCGCGGCGCGCGAAGACGCAAGCCTGCTGGCGTCGACGCAATCCTGATTACTTCATCGCCCATCGCATCCAGCGCCGCCGCCTGAAGGCTGAGGAGCCCGAGGCCGTCGTCTTGCCTTTGGCGCTGCCACCGCCCCTGTCCCAGCTGCCGTGGGATCTCGCACAAGACGCGTTCGGCGTCGTGGGGACCGATTTTCTCGGCCATCTCGGTCGAGTCTTGCTCGGGGCCGCGCAAGACCAGAGGGCGGTCCAAGTGGTTGATTCGACAGGAGAAGCGGGCTGACTTCTTCCGTGACCTGCGCAAGACCAGTAGGCCCGTGAAGTCGTTGATGCCAGAGGACTTGGCGTCCAACTTCCCCGAGCGCTCCGCAAGACGCGATCGGCGCGGTGCCACAGTAGGCGGCGTCGGACGAACGGCCTGTGGACTTGGAATTTCATCAGCTCGAGCTGCGGTACGAGCGGTTGCGCCTGCGGCAGCCGGCGCGCGAACGCCGCCTCTTGGCGTCCTTGGCCGATGCCGGTCAGCAGATGCCGATCGTGGTGGTGATCGGCGGGTCGGCCTACGTCGTCGTCGACGGCCACAAACGCGTCCGGTGTCTCCGCCGGTTGCACCGCGACACCGTCGCCGCCGTCGTGTGGGAGATGCCGGAGGCCGAGGCGCTGATCTTTCGGCAGCTCCTGTGTGCGGATGCCACCGACAGCGCGTTCGAGCAGGGCTGGCTGCTCCGCACGCTGCATGACGATCACGGTCTGGCGCTCGACGCGCTGGCACGACGCTTCGATCGCAGCGTGAGCTGGGTCTCGCGCCGCGTGAGTCTGGTGCGCACGCTGCCCGAGGCCGTGCAGCAGCACGTGCACGACGGCCGGTTGGTCGCGCACGCCGCGATGAAGTACTTCGTGCCGTTGGCGCGCGCCAATGCCGCTGACTGCGTGCGGCTCGTCGAGGCGATCGTGCCGCATCGGCTGAGCACCCGCCAAATCGGTCGGCTCTATCAGGCCTACGTCACGGGCGTCGAGGCGACACGGGAGCTGGTGGTGACTGACCCGTTGCTCGTCCTGCGCGTCACCGACGACACGCCGCCAGCGACCGTCCGACCGGAGGCCTCCGCGCCCGAGGCGCTGCTGACGGACTTGCACATCGTGGGCGCCGTCGCGCGACGCGCCGCACGCCGACTCCAGCACGGCGGCGGTTTGCTCCCGTCGGAGCGCGAGCGGGCCTGGCGACTCTTCGACCAGGTCCAGATGGATTTTCGCGATCTGCAACGCCGCTGTGAGAAGGAGCTGTGTGATGCTCGATCAGGGACTGCGCACGGCGATCTTGAGCTTACGGGCGAAGGGCCACGGGATTCGCCAGATCGCCCGCGCTCTCGAGATCTCCCGTGGGGCGGTCCGGAGGGTGCTCACCGCGGGCAGCCCAACGGTGCCGCGGATTGAACGCGCGGAGAAGGCGGAGCCGTACCGCGACCAGATCCTCGAGTGGGTCGATCGGTGCCGCGGCAATCTGGTCCGCGTCCACGAGGAGCTCGTCGCGCAGGGCGTCGTGATCTCCTACCCGGCGCTCACGGCGTTTTGTCGGCGCCATGGGATCGGGCACGCGCCGCCGGCGCCCGTGGGCCACTACGACTTCCCGCCGGCGCAGGAGATGCAACACGACACGTCGCCCCACCGTGCCCCGATCAACGGCGTCGAGCAACGCATCGAGACCGCGTCGCTCGTGCTGTGCTACTCGCGCATGCTCTTCTTCCAGGCCTATCCGGTCTTCACGCGGTTTTACTGCAAAGTGTTTTTGACGGACGCCCTGGAGTATCTGGCCGGCGCGGCCGTGACGTGCATGATTGACAACACGCACGTCGTGGTCGCCTCGGGCACGGGGGCGCGGATGGTGCCGGCACCCGAGATGGCGGCCTTCGCCGAGCGCTTCGGCTTCGTCTTCCGGGCCCACGAAAAGGGCGATGCGAACCGCTCGGCGCGGGTCGAGCGGCCCTTTCATTTTATCGAGCACAATTTCCTCGCCGGGCGCACCTTCGCGGACCTCGCCGATCTCAATGCCCAGGCGCGCGTCTTCTGCGACAAGGTCAACGCGACGCGGAAAAAGCACCTGCACGCCAGCCCACGGGAGCTCTTCGCGGCCGAGCAGCCACACCTGCGCCGCCTGCCGCTCTTTATCCTCGAGGTGTATGCGCTCCATCATCGCCTCGTCGACGTCGAGGGCTATGTCAATGTGCACGGGCACCGCTACTCCGTGCCGTATGCGCTGATCGGGCGCCAGCTCGAGGTGCGGGAAACCAAAGATCGCCTCGACCTCTATCAAGGGCCCCGGGTGGTCGCCTCGCATGCGAAGGTGCTCGGCCGGACCGTCACGCGGGTGACCGTGCCCGAGCACCGCCCCCCGCGCGGCACGCGGCCCAGCACCCAGCCGTCGCCGGAGGACCACGCGCTCGCCCACGCCGATCCGCCGGTGCCCACCTATGCCGCGGCGTTGAAACAGCGGAGTGCGGGCCGCGGCACGCTGGCCCTGCGCCGTCTCCTCGCGCTGTATCGAGAGTACCCGCGGGCGGCCTTCCTCCAGGCCGTCACGCTCGCCGCCCACTACGGCCTCTTTGATCTCGATCGTCTGGAACGTCTCACGCTGCGCGTGATCGCGAAGGACTATTTCCTGCTCTCGGACCAGGACGAGGAGCCCCAGCCATGACCGACGAGATCGAGCAACTGCTGCGCAATCTGCACCTCAAAAAGATCGCCACGATCGTCGACGACGAACTGGCGCATGCCGACAAGCACCAGCTCTCCTACGGCGCGTTCCTCGCCCGACTCTTACGCGCCCAGTATCATCACCGACAAGAGACCGCCCTCGCCTGGCGGATCAAACAGGCGAGGCTCCCCGAAGCGTGGACGATCGAGTCCTTCCCCTTCAAACGGCAACCGGGCGTCAACCCCAAGCAGATCCGCGCGCTCGCCGACCTCGAGTTTGTCGCCAAGGCCGAGAACCTGGTCTTTATTGGACCCACCGGCGTGGGGAAAACCGGACTCGCGTCCGGGCTCTTGCTCAAGGCGATTCAGAATGGCTATCGCGGGCGCTTCATCCGGGCGCAGGATCTCTTCGATGAGATGTACGCCTCGCTCGCCGATCGATCCACGCGCCGCTTACTCAACACGCTGATCCGCATCGACGTGTTGCACATTGACGAACTCGGGTACCTCAATCTCAAACCCGAACAGACCAACATCTTCTTCAAGCTGATGGAGGAACGCTACCGCCGAAAGCCCACGATTCTCACCACGAACCTTGACTATCCCGAATGGCAAACGTTTCTGGGGAACAAGGCGCTCGTCGAGGCGCTCCTCAGTCGGCTGCGCCATCAGTGCCAGACGATTCGGATTGACGGTCCGTCCTTGCGGGATCCTCAAGGCTGATCGCCAGCCCCGCCGATGGGTGTAGACGCTGACGCCCCTGTGGACGCATAGAACGCGCCCACCAGGGGCATGCAAAACCGCATAGCGCGCGGTTTCGCACAGCGTCCACCCCCTTCATCTGTTTCCTGGACAAGACAAAGACCGAAGCGCTCACCAGCGGCGCTGCCTTCACGCGATCTTGATCGCCGATCGTGATCTCAGATCGTGCTCTTAGGCTGGGCCATTTCTCGAGAGCAGAAGTGGTCCACTTTTGGCGAGCGTCGAAGGGCGAAGAGGGTAGTTGTGCCATGCCGGTCATAGTCATGCGTGCGCCGCTCGATTTGGCCGGGCCGCATCGGCACGAGCGGTTGCGTCCGGTCCAGCGCTTGGATCTGCGGTTTTTCGTCGACGCAGAACACGGCCGCAGGCTCCGGCGGATTCAGATACAACCCGACGATATCCCGCACCTTGTCGACGAGCAACGGGTCGTTCGACAGCTTGAAGGTCTCGCTCCGATGCGGTTGCAAACCGAAGGCGCGCCAGATCCGGTTGATCGCCATGCGACTCAGGTCCACCGCCTTGGCCTGTCGCGCGTGCTCCAATGCGTCGCCCCGCGCGGGGTGGTTTCCAGCGTCCGAATAATCACCTGCTCGACCTGGGCGTCGGTGATGGTCCGCGGCGCACCGGGCCGCGGTTCGTCGTACAAGCCGTCGAGCCGATCGCAGACGAAGCGGCCTCGCCACTTACACACGGTCGCGGGGGTCACGTGAAGACGCCGTGCCACCACCTTGCTGTCGCGGCCCTCGGCACAGGCCAAGATGATGCGCGCCCGCCGCGCCACGTGGGACGCCGACCGCGAACGATGGGCCAGCGATTCCAGTCGTCGCCGCTCGTCCTCCGTCAAGATCAACGCAACCTTGGAGCGTCCCGTTCGCATGCTCGCCTCCTTGTAGAGCAGTACGAGCGGGCCGCGCTATTTGTTTCACTTTCTACTGGGACAGGACACTAGCTTCTTCAACGGACCACTGTACCGAGTGCCCCCGCCTGCGGCGACGTAACCGTGCCGAACACAGTTCACCCAGTGCCGTGTGTACCCTCGGCCGGCTTCATCTACGGGCTTACGATCAGCGTCGTCCATGCCGACGTTGACGAACCACAGACCACTCCACAGGCTCTCGCGCCGGCGCGCTTGCCGTTCCTCCGCTTTCTTCTCGCGAAGATTCACGAAGTACTCGCTCGCTTCTGGCAAGGGAAGAATCTGCTGCACATCAACGAACACGCGCGCGCCGTCCGTGTGTGGTCGCAACCGGACGCACCGGATGTCCAGGCCGTGCTCGTTCAGCCACAATACGGCACTCGTCAGTTCGCGCGAAAACTCCGCCGACGCCAACACGATGCGTACATCCTGCGCAAATCGATCTTCATCGGGCGTGTCCCAGCCGAGAAAATCAAGAAGCACCTGGCGGGCGTTCTCCTGACGCCTCGTGCTTGACCGAGTGCGCCGCGAGGGCGTCGGCCACTTTGTCAAAGGTCATCTTGGACACCATAGCGGCGTACCGGATGGCCTGCAGTTCCATGTGCCCGCCGTCCTCGGTCCGTTTCAACTCGATAACGACCAGATTGGCCTCACGGTCAATGCCGAGCAGATCGATGCGACGCTTTGAATCTTCCCGGCCTCCGAACTCTTCGCTGATGACTAGGACGTCTGGAGCGATGATCTCCACCTGATCGCGCAACAGGCGCTGGAGGTCGCCACGTTCGTGTAGACCGTGATCTGAGAATGCGGTCGGCTGAAGGAGGTCTAGACGGTCCTGGGTGATTTCGAAAATCGGCATATTGTTTTCAAGCCGGCGCGAGAATCATACGGGCGAACGCGCCGCTGCAGGCTTCTTGGTCTTGGTCCGCGCCCGTTGCCGTGACTTCCGCTCGACCTGCCGGCGTGGGCGAATCGACACATCGACATGGGCGCCCAACGCCGTTGCAACCCGCACGAGGGTTCTCAACCCGACGTTCTTCGGCTGTGCCGACTCCAGTTGGGCGATCGCCGACTGCGTGACGCCCAGTCGATCAGCCAATTGCACCTGAGACAGCCCCCGTGATTCACGGAGCGCGACAAGATCCTGCGCGACGTTGATCGCCGCGAGTTCTTCCTCGACCTGCGCCTGAAACGCTGGTGACTGGTGAATGAACCCATCCAGCCACGCGTCCGCCGCCACAACGGTCGCTTGCTTTCTCATCGTCCACCTTTACGGTTCGCCGCCATGACTTCACTCTGCAACAGTCGAATACGACGAAGAACGGTCGCCGGAATGTCGTCGCGCTTTTTCACAATCCCGTCCAGGAGCACGATCTGCTGGCCCGGAAGGAACATGTAGAAAACGCGAACGGCGTGCTTCACACTTCGCAGCTCAAACAGCCCGTCGCCCAGAGCCTTCGAGTGCGGCGGCCGCAGCAGGTTGCCGCGCTCTCTGAGCGCGGCCAGCAGCGCCGCAACCTCCGCGCGGGCCGGTTCCGGCAACTGCTCGACGAATGCAGCGGCCGGCCGTTCGCCGCGTGGCGTCTGGTAGAACGCCAGATTCCACGTCATAGGGTATATTAGTTATAGCTAATATGCAACAGGTCGAGCCAGGAGAGCCGGGGCCGCCGGAGGCTCGTCACTGGTTCAACCGAACGACCGCCGCCATCACCCGCGATTCGCGAGCGTGTATGTAGCCTTGCGTCGTCCGGCCATCCTTGTGGCGCGCGAGCCGCTGCGTCACGACCGGATCGCCGGTGTTCTCGATGTTCCGCGAGATGAATTCGTGGCGGATCGTGTGCCAGGTGAGGCCCTTCGCGCGGCCGTAGTCAAGCCCGGCCAGCTTGAACAGTTCGCGCCACATCCGTTTGAAGGTTTTCACCGAGGCTCCCGCTTCGGTGCCGAACACGTACGCCTCGGGTTTACGTTTGAGGGCGAACCGACGCTTGGCGAGTTCAAGCTTCAGCCGTTCGGTGCCCGCGTAGACGTATTCTATTTCTCCGGTAGTCTTGCCGCCCTTCGTGACGGCGGGCGGCAACGCGATCGCCAGCACCTCTCGGACCTCGCCCTCGATCGCGACCTTGATCGGCTTGAAGTCCACGTGCTTCAGCTGCACCTTGACGATCTCGCCGTGGCGTAACCCAAGATCGAACGCCGCATACAGTCGGCGACGCATCTCGTCGCCCTTCGTGCCAGTGCGATACTTGCTCGGATTCCAGATCTCGCCCTTGATGATCTGGCAGCACAGTCCCCGTGAGATCCCATATTCGGCCGCGAGCTTCGACTGCTGCTCCCCCGCCGCGACACGCTCTCGTAACGTGTTGACAGTTTCCCAAGTCAGAAGCCGACTGTGAGGCCGATGCTGCGGACGGTTCAGGTGATCGCACGCGGCGATCAACGCCTGCTCGGTCGGCTCCTCGACGCGCGTTTCAAATTTCTTCTTCGTGCCGGTCTTCTTCTCGATGGCGGCCATTGGATTCACGGCCATCCGCGACACACCGCTGGTCTTCCACTTGATCGCCCGATTGAAGACGGTATTCAGTAACTCGTAATAGCGATTCCACGTGTTGTCGGTCCAGCCGCGTTCTTTCTGCGCCGCATTCAGCCATCGTTCAATCTGCAACGGCGCGCCAGCCAAATGCTCCAGCGTTTGCTGGCCGAACGGATCGAGGAAGTAGTCGCGCAGGGGTCCTCATCTTCGAGCGACGGATCGCTCACATCGCCGAGGAACACGCGGTGGACGTTGGTCAGGAAGATGTTTCCGGTCTCGCGAACCGTGCGGACGTCGTCCTGAACGTGCAGGGTCAGCTGGAAGTCGTCGCGCCACGCAAACACGGATTCCGGTGATCGTGAACACCGGTTCCGGCCCAAGCTGAACGCTCGTCGGTAGCGGCGCGATCCTGGGATCTTTTCCCCAAAGGAAGGTCCTGGATGGCAGCCACGAGGCTACTGATGAGACGACTCCGTGAAGTGCTCCGCCTCGAATACGACGCCGGCCTGCCCCACCGCGCGATCGCGCACGCGTGTGCGGTGGGGCTGGGGACGGTCACCACGTATTTGCAGCGCGTGGCGGCGGCGGGCCTGTCGTGGCCCCTGCCCGACGACCTCGATGACGCCGCCCTGGAAGCGCGCGTGTTTGCGCGGCCGGCGGTCCCGCCGGCCCGTGACCGGGTGGTCCCCGACTGGGGCCAGCAGCACCAGGAACTGAAGAAACCGGGCGTCACGCTCTCCCTGCTCTGGCTGGAGTATCGCGCGGCGCAGCCGAGCGGTTACGGCTACAGCCAATTCTGCGAGCGGTATCGCCGGTGGGCGCGCGCGCTCAAACCGTCGATGCGCCAGGTGCATCGGGCTGGCGAGAAGCTGTTTGTCGATTTCTCCGGCAAGCGCCCGCACCTGGTCGATGCGAAGACCGGCGAGGAGATCGCGGTCGAGCTCTTCGTCGGCGTGCTCGGCGCGAGCGGCTTGATCGACGCCGAGGCCACGCGGAGCCAGGAGTTGCCGTCCTGGGTCGGCGCCCATATGCGCATGCTCGAGTACTTTCAGGGCAGTGCGGCGATGTGGGTTCCGGATAATGTGAAGAGCGGCGTCACAACGGCCAACCGCTACGAACCGGAGATCAACCGCACCTACGCTGAACTCGCCCGCCACTATGACGCGGTCGTGATTCCCGCACGGGTCGCGACAGCTTTGGAGAAACCCAAAGTGGAGGTCAGTGTCCAGATCGCCCAGCGGTGGGTGCTCGCGGCGTTGCGGCATCGCACCTTTTTCACCCTGGCGGATCTGAACGCCGCCATTGGCGAACGCGTTGACGTCATCAACGATCGCCCGATGAAGGTCGTCGGCCTCAGCCGACGCGTCCTGTTCGAGCAGATCGATCGACCGGCACTCAAGCCGTTGCCCAGCACCCGGTACGAGCTGGCCGAGTGGAAACCGTGCCGGGTGAACATCGATTATCACGTGGACGTCGACCATAACTTCTACAGCGTGCCGTATCAGCTCGTCCACGAGCGCGTGGAGGCGCGCTTCACGCTGGCGACGGTCGAGGTGTTGTTCAAGGGGCGCCGGGTGTCCTCGCACGTCCGCCTCACCGGCCGCGGCGGTTTCTCGACGCAGCTGGTCCACATGCCGCGCGCCCATCGGGCGCACGCGGAATGGACCCCCTCCCGTCTCATCGCGTGGGCGGAACAGAGCGGCCCCGCCACGGGCCGCGTGGTCGCCGGCATCCTGGAGCATCGGCCGCACCCCGAGCAAGGCTACCGCGCGTGCCTGGGGCTGATGCGCCTGGGCCGGGTCCATGGCGCCGATCGCCTCGAAGCCGCGTGCCACCGTGCCGAGCGGCTGCGCTCCTATCGCTATCGCACGGTCGAACAGATTCTCATCAACCAGCAGGACCGCCTCCCACTCGAGGATCCCGGCCCTGCCCGTCCGGCGCTGACGCATGAGAATGTGCGCGGCGCCACCTACTACGAGGAGGCTTATGCTGACACACCCCACGATCGAGAAGCTCCACGCCCTGCACCTGACGGCGATGGCCACGGCGTTTGACCAGCAACGTAGTGCCAGCCAGTACGCGGAGCTCGGGTTTGACGACCGCTTCGGCTTGCTGGTCGACACGGAATGGACCGCGCGCGAACACCGCCGACTCCCCGATCCCGGTCGGGCCGGTGATCAACAGGTTGGCGTGATCCCGAATCCACCCGCCGGTGCCGAGACTCAGGACGACCTCACGGTTCAACCCACGCGGCGTGGTGAAATCGACATCTTCGAGCGACGCCGGATAGCGGAGCCTGGCGTGCCGCAAGCGCTGCGTGGGTCGGCCCAGCACGCGATCGTCGTTCTACGGGCATCCTGGGCGGTCGTGGATCGTCGAACACGCCTGTGGACCGTGCCCGAGCTGTGGAAAACGCACAAGATGCGTTTCCCACAAGCTCGTTGGACGGCGCACAACACGCGCCGCCCACAACGGCCCACAGGCCCTCTCGTGTTTTACGAACGACGAACAAATGCGTAAGATGACGCGACTCGCCAAAGGAGGCTCACGAGGCTAATTGCCGTCGTCGCTTCGCTCCGATGAGTGATCGGCTTGCCCGGAATCGGTGATCATGATGCCCGGAATGCCCGTTCACGATGGCCGGAATGCGCATTCAAAGCTGTGCGCTGAAAGATGGTGGCATTCATCGACGATCACCTGGCCGTACTCGGCGACGCAATCGTTAACGACAGGGTAGCGATTCGCTCGCGGTCAATCTCCTGCCGTCGACGAACACGCCCTCCGATCAACGTCGTTCACTGTGTCGTTCGCTCGCCTTTGCGACTCCAACATGCCCGCGAGGTGACCTACCCAGCAGCAAGCCTGATCGCGGAAGCGAGCAGGGGCTTGGCCCATTCAGGTGTGACGCCCAACTCACACATCTCGACGATCTTTTTGTTCTTGAGATGAAGGATAAGCGTCGGCTGCGGAGGGCGCCCCTCACTTGGATCAGCTTCAACGCTGTTGTCGAATACGCGAAGCTCTGTGATAGCGGGCATTAGCTCAATCAAATTGACTCGGCTTCGATCGTATCGCTCGCGGATCTTGTCCTCCGGAATGTCATGCCCACCCTTAGCAACTCTCGCTCGAACGCGGGCGATGTGAAGCTCAGGAGTGCTCAGACCGACGAACCAAAGGCGGACCTCGAGTCCCGTTGACAGGGCCTTCTTGAGGAGATCGGGGATCGTATTGCCTCCGAGGGTAGTTTCGAAAGCGAAGTCTAGCCGTTCCGAAATTGCCCGTTCCAGCAGCCTCTTGCCTTCATACCAGGCCGCGCTATTCGCCTCCATAATGGAAATGCCGGGATTCGCCTTGAGAATACGGAGTGTAGCTTCATCAGGATTGAAGTAGTCAGCGCCGGATTCCCTGAGCGCCGCACCGGCCACACTGCTCTTTCCGGCTCCGTTCGTTCCTGCTAACACGTAAATGCAGGGACGACGCGGTGCATCAGCCACGTTTTCGCGCCGCGGCTACTGCAGCTTCTCCGAGCTGGTGGGGTGACGCTTCAAAGGCTGACCTCATCGCTGCACGTGCATGCGGCGTCTGCATCTGAGCGAGAAGCCCGTCAAATTCGTTGGTGAGCGAATTCAGCTTCTTCTCACTTGCGTGCGACAGAGCGTTGAATTCGTCTACTGATATCAGGACGGCCTTAGGAGCATCGTGCTTCGTGATCACCACAGCACCGCCTTGAATGACCATCTCCAGAACGCGACCAAACTCATTTTTCGCGTCTGTTGCAGTGTACGAGGCGGCTTCGAGCTGGTCGCCTCGTCGATTTCGAAATCGAGCAATCGGATTCTTCTGAGACCGATGCAATTGAACAGCAAACGTGGCCATCTCCTCGAGCTGTTGAGCGTCCAGAGGCTTGACCAGAGATTCCACTGCGCCCAGGGCCTTGGCCTGAATCGCCACTCGATTGTTGGGCGAATCCAACATGAGGACGACAAGCATCTCAGGGACGCGAGCCCTCACGCGCCGAAGAAGCGTCAGCCCATCGATTTCTGGCATTAGCATGTCGCTAAGCACAAGATCGAAGACATTGTTTTCAAGGAGGCCCAATGCTTCGTAGCCGCCAGAGGCTTCCGCGACATGGAAGCCGGCATTGGTTAACCAGCGGCCGTAGGCCGTCCGAACGGACGCCTCATCATCCACCAACAGGATGCGTCCTCGGACCACTTCTGTGTTGTTCACGGGCCCTCTCTTTTGGCTATTATGGCTGATATGTCCTAAATAGTCAATACTTTGGCCGAACTGAGGTTCGATCAGCAGCCCAATTTGAGAGCGTAATGCCGCTGACAGTGGGGTGGAATGCGTAAAAGGTGCTCGACTACAACTGGCTATTTCGCAAGTACTTAAAGTCACTTAACCTCTCGGAATCAGGCTCGCAATGCGCAGACGTTCGGTGTCCTCCGCCAATCGGTCGATTCGCGCTAAGCGGCCGATTTCCGGTTTCGCCGCGCACCAGAGATTACGCAGGTAGGCTACCCGTCCTTAAGCAGCTTCTCGATGACCTGTTTCTTGAACGCCTCGTTGTGCTCGTCGTCCATCGACTGCACGGGGTCGTCGATGATGAGCGTCTTGAACGGTGTCCCCTTGCGCGTTGCGCATGCGAGGTACACCGCAAGGCCGATACAATTGAGCTGGCTGGTGCTCAAGTTCGGTGCCGCCATCATCGGCTTCGCGTAGGTCTTTGCGAGCAGCTCCAGATTATCCGTGCTCGTGTTGATGCCGTCGTAGGCGACGTCGGAGACGGGGTTGAGCATCGCGTACCACCCGCGGATTTCCGCATCGCGGCTCGCGAGCACCTGCTTCTGCTTCGACTCGGTGAACGCCCTCGCCTCTCGGACAAGCTCCTGGAAGCCAGCGTCCATGGCCCGATATTCCTGCGCGATCTCAAGGTCCTTCCACTTCTCGACAGCCTGCGCAACCCGTTCAAGCTTCTTGACGTCGGCAGCCGAGGCGAGCCCCGCGCGTATTGTTGGGTCGAGCAGGTTGTAATTCGCCGCGTACGCATTCAGTGCAGCTGGAAGTTCCCTAACTGCCAGCGCATAGCCGGCGAGTGCTCGCGCGAGATCTTCGCCGTCGGCAATGGTGCCCGTCGAAAGAGCAGCCTCGACTGCCTTCCATGACTCCTCGAGTCGCTCGAACGACGCTCCGTACTTCGCCAGTTGTGCACCCAGCGCCTCATTCGATTCGAGAAACGCATTGGCAGCAGCACCGCCGATCGCCCGTATCTTTTCGATGTCCGCATCCTCGGCCCGGTTGGGCACAAGCCTCCGAACTTCGGCAATCTGTGATGCAAGCGCAGGCTTGAAGGCCCGCACTTCCGCTAGAGCCTTCTGGATCGCCGACTGGCCTTCGGGTGTTTCCGCAACCGCATCACGGAGAGCGCCAATGCGCTGCGGCGTCAGGCTGTCGGCTGCACAGAACGGACAATTTGCCGGATGCGCCGCGTCGAGAACATGAAGGCCAAGCTGGTAGAACTGCCGCAGCTGCGGATCCGGCTCGCGTCCGGGAGCCTGCTCCGGCGCCGTCGTTGCCGCAGCGTCAGCAAGATGCTGCCGAACAGTAACGATGCGGACATCGAGTCCTGCAAGCTGGCGTATTGCACTGGTTTCTGCCGGAACGTTGATGATCGTCCCCGAGTAGCGCCCCCAATCGAGCTGTGCCCGCTCCTTGGCCGCCTTCGTCGCCTTAAGCGCGCTGAGCAGGTCATCGGCTGGCGGTGGAACGAGACCCAACGCCACCTGCTCAAGATGCTGCTTCGCCGCAGGCAACTTCCCCGCTTCGATGAGACTCGCGACCGGAATCAGAACCGGCTCAAGGCGCAGGGCTCCAAGAAGAAGCGTCCTCTGGCTTTCCGCCTCGCGCACCTTTTGCGGGAGCCTTTTGTTGAACTCGGTCCGCGCGGCCTCGAGTGCGTTTCGAAACGCGATGAGCGGCTCAAGCCCGAGCATCGCGGATAGCACTTCGTAACGCCCTTTAGGCTTCATGAAAATGAAGTCCTGGAGCGTGTGCTGCAGAATCAGCGGGCGATCGTACATCGTGTTGATGCCGAACTCCCGCAGGTCGGCGACAACTTTCCCGTCAACCTGCAGGATTGACGTCTCGTCCTTGTTCAACTCCCGTCGAATCTTGCGGTCTTTGCCGTCAAGGTCCTGCACTTCCGCCTCGACGAAAGGAACCCCGGGGCCGATGAAGTGGATGTTGCGGTAGCTGCCGTCGTACTCGCGCTTGCTTAGCTCATCGCCTTTGCTGCGTTTGAGGGTCTTGCCGTACAGCAGCCACTCAATGCCCTCGCCGATTGAAGTCTTGCCGCTGCCGTTCGGCCCTTCGAAAACCGCAATGGGATCGGACAGGTCAATCGGCTGCTCCTCGTTGAAGCCGCGAAAACCGCAGACCTTAAGCTGTTGGATTCTCATCGACGGCTTTGGAGAGCAGCTTCAGAGCTTCCTCCGCGATTGACTGGACGTCTGGCTTCTTCAGGTACGCGTCGAGGAGCGCCTTACGGCGGTCGTCCTTCACCACCGCGCGAAGTTCCACGAGCAGTTCTGAGGGATTTGCGCTCATGACATCTTAGATTCCGACTTCAGCTGGCTTCCGCTTGACGGCTGATTCTGTACCTGCAGCGCTCATCGACGAGCGCGGTGTTCGGTCAAGATCTCGGAGGCAGCCGCGATTCGATCAATAGAACGGCACGTCGGTTGCGCCGCACCAGCCTTTGTACAGCGAAACGGCCGGTCCCACGTGACCGGCCGTTCAGCGGGGCTTCGCTCGCGCCACGCTCTCTTGGCTCGAAGTAGCCTAACAACAGCCTAACGATTCGCCGCCGATCACCCCCGATTTTGACCGACCATCACCGACCATGTCGATCAAGAATCGCCAATGTTTTCGGGAAAAGTTGGTCGGGGCGAGAGGATTTGAACCTCCGACCCCTCGGTCCCGAACCGAGTGCTCTACCAGGCTGAGCCACGCCCCGACAGGCGGGCAGGTCTGAAGACCTGCACTACAACAGCGGGTTTGAAGACCCGCGCAATCCACACACGCTCACGGACCGGGAATCCGCGCGTAAACCGAAGTCCTATCTTATCTTACCTCCGCCTCCTTTTGCACGAAGAGCTGCTCCACCGCCGCCAGGGCGTGGTGCGCCGTCATGTCCAGATGGAGCGGCGTCACCGACACGTACCCGTCGCGCACCATCTCGTAATCCGACAGGTCGTGCGGATGCCACTCGTTCTGCCCTTCCTCGACCCAGAAATACGGCCGCCCTTTCGGGTCGTGCCGCTCCATCACCGACGTCACGTGGTTCCGCTTCGCCTGCACGGTCACCCGCAGCCCCTTGGGCTCGCCCTTCGGCACGTTCACGTTGAGAAACGTCCGCGGCGGCAGCGGATGCTTGAGCATGGCCTCGGCCAATGTCGCCGCCGCCCGCGCCGCGTGGCGGAAATCGTACTCGCTCCGCGTCTGCCGGAGCGACACCGCGATGCCCGGTACACCGAGCAGCGCAGCCTCCATCGCGCCCGCCACGGTCCCCGAGTAAGTCACATCGTCGCCCAGGTTCCACCCTTTGTTGATGCCCGAAACAACGAGGTCGGGCAGCCGCTTCAGCACCTGCGTGATGGCCACGTTGACGCAGTCGGTCGGCGTCCCATCCACGCTGTACACGCCGTCGGCGATCCGATCGAGCCGCAACGGGCGCCTGAGCGTCAGCGCGTGGCCAATCGCGCTCGCCTCCTCGATGGGCGCGACGATCGTCACGTCGCCGAGCGCGCCGAGCGTCTGGGCCAGCGCCGTGATGCCTTCCGAGCGATACCCGTCGTCGTTCGTCACAAGAATGATCGGCATTCAGTAAGAGCTTACCGCAAGCTCGCTGCGAGCTCACAGTTGACAGTCGACAGTTGACAGTCGACATGAGTCGAAAGAACCGCTTTCCGGACTGTCAACTGTGAACTGTTAACTGTCAACTGGAAGCCGTACAATTGATCCGTATGTCTTCCCTCGCCGCCGTCCTCGCCCGGGAGACTCGCGACGGCGAGCTCTACGAACAGCTGCCCGACGGCCGGCTGCGCTGCCACGCGTGCGGCCACTGCTGCCCGCTGCCTGACGGCGCGATCGGCGTCTGCAAAGTCCGCTTCAACGAAGGTGGACGCCTGCGCGTGCCGTGGGGGTACGTCGGCGGCGTGCAGTGCGACCCAATCGAGAAAAAGCCGTTCTTTCACGCCTATCCAGGCGCGCTCGCCTACAGCTTCGGCATGCTCGGCTGCGATCTGCACTGCTCGTACTGCCAGAACTGGGTGACGTCGCAGGCGCTGCGCGATCCGGCGGCCGTCGCGCCCCCGCTGTCGGCGTCGCCCGAGGATTTGGTTCGCGACGCCCTCGAGCGAAAGGCAACGGTGCTCGTCAGCACCTACAACGAGCCGCTCATCACGAGCGAATGGGCCGTGGCCGTGTTCAAGCACGCCAAGGCCGCGGGCTTGCGCACCGGCTACGTGTCGAACGGCAACGGCACGCCACAAGTGCTGGAGTATCTGCGACCCTTCGTAGATCTCTATAAAGTCGACCTCAAGAGCTTCGACGACCGACACTACCGGCAGCTCGGCGGCCGCCTCGCGCCCATTCTCGACACGATCCGCCGTCTGCACGCGATGGGCTTCTGGGTCGAGATCGTCACGCTGCTCATTCCAGGCTTCAACGACTCGAAGGACGAGATCACGCGCCTGAGTGAGTTCATTGCGGGCGTTTCGCCCGACATCCCATGGCACGTGACGGCCTTCCACGGCGACTACAAGATGACGGAGCCGGGAAGCACCACGGCCGAGATGCTGCTGTCGGCCGCCGACATCGGCCGGCGCTCAGGCCTGCGTTACGTCTACGCCGGCAACTTGCCAGGCCAGGTGGGAGACCTCGAGGACACGCGCTGCGCGCGGTGCGGCGAGACGCTCGTGGCCCGCTCAGGGTATCTCATCCGCAAGTACCGCATCACGCCCAACGGCTGCTGTCCGTCGTGCGCCGGGCCCGTGCCGGGCCGGTGGAGCCCACGGTTCGAAAAGCAACTCACGTCAAGGCCGATGGGGATACAGTACAATTTGGAATTAAGAATTAAGAATTAAGAATGCGCCGTCCGAATCCCTGGGTTGCGAATTCCTAATTCTTAATTGTGAATTCTTAATTTCACCGTGCTGACCGACACCCTTCACCGTCCTCTGCGCAACCTGCGGCTGTCGGTCACCGACCGCTGCAACCTGCGCTGCCAGTACTGCATGCCGGAAGACGACTACGCCTGGCTGCCGCGCGAGGACGTGCTCCAGTTCGAGGAGATCAGCACGCTCGTCGACATCTTCCTCTCGCTTGGCGTCGATCGCATCCGCCTGACGGGTGGCGAACCGCTCCTCCGCCGGGACCTCTCCTCGCTCGTCGCCATGGTGTCGGCAAAGACTGGCCTGAATGACCTGGCGCTGACGACCAATGGCATCCTCCTGGCCGATCAGATCGACGGCCTGAGGGCCGCTGGCCTTCGCAGAATCACCGTGAGCCTCGACACGCTCAGGGCCGACCGGTTCGTCGCGCTCGCAAGGTTCAACGAGCTCGCCCGGGTCAAAGAGGCGCTGGCCGCCGCGCACCGCGTATTCGGCCGTCTCAAGATCGACACCGTGGTCATCAAGAATGTGAACGACGATGAGCTCGTCGACCTGATCGAGTACGGGAAGGCGATCAACGCCGAGGTGCGGTTCATCGAATACATGGACGTCGGCGGCGCTACGCGCTGGTCGCCCGCGGACGTCGTCTCGCGCCGTGAGATGCTCGACCGGCTGGCGCGCCACTACGGCGCCATCGACGCCGTCGATGCCAATCGGGCCAAATCGGCGGCGCCAGCCGATCGGTTCACGCTGCCGGACGGAACGGTCTTCGGCATTATTTCGTCGACGACCGAGCCCTTCTGCCGGAGCTGCGATCGCAGCCGACTCACGGCGGATGGCATGTGGTACCTGTGCCTGTATGCGCATCGCGGCGTGGATCTGCGGGCCGCGCTTCGCGGAGGCGTCGGCGCCGACGCCCTCACGGCGATGATTCGAACGAGCTGGCGGGACCGCGATGACCGCGGCGCCGAGGTGCGGCTGGCCCTCGGCGCAGAACGCGCGTCGGTGCCCGTGATCCCCGTGAAGTTTCTCAGGCAAGACCCGCACCTCGAGATGCACACGAGGGGGGGATAGAGCGGAATTTGAGGATTTGAGGATTTGAGAATGTGAGGATTTGAGAATGTGAGGATTTGAGAATCTGGGATTTGAGAATGTGAGGATTTGAGACCGGAGCCGTCAGTCGCTCACGTCTTTCGCCTCCAGACGTCCCGAGTTTAGCAGCGCCACGGCCTGCAGGAGTCCCTTGACGGTGCACGGTTTGTCGAGGAACGCCTCGTCCTCCCACAGCGTCGTCTTGTCCTTGAACAGGCGATCGCTGAAGCCCGTCAAATACAGCACTTTGATCGCGGGCTCTTCGTGGCGCAGGCGCCGCGCCAACTCGTCGCCCATCATCTTCGGCATCATCAGATCGGTCACCAGGATGTCGAACCGCTTCTGCGCGAGCGTCGTCTCGAGCGCCTCGGGACCGTCCGATGCCGTGGCGGTTTCGTAGCCGGCCTCCCGCAGAACGCGCTCGACGAAACTGCGCACGGGCTCCTCGTCGTCGACAACCAGCACGCGGAGCTTCCTGTCGGGAGCCGCTCTGAAACTGGCTGCGTATTCTCTCAGTGACGGCACGTTGAACTCCCGTCCGCTTTGTTAACCCTTTCTCGTATAATCAGTTAGGATGCGTCCAGGATCAAGTATGGCACAGTTCTTCTCGGACGAGTCCTTCAGTCAAGTCCCCGCGTCCGGGGCCGGGCTCCGGCCGGTGATCCGGAAAGGTCGGTTATTGCGTCTAAGGATTCGGTGATGGATATCGCCCGCCCATCCAACGCGAGACAGAAACGCATTCGGCAGGTGCTCTACGTTGGCGGGGGCTTGGTCATCGTCACGGGCATCAGCGTCGGGTTGTCGCGGCTGAAGCCTGCGGCGCCGACGGTGGAGGCCGGAACGGTTTGGAAAGACGCCGTCAAGCGGGGGCCGATGCTCCGGCAGGTGCGCGGGCTGGGCACGCTCGTGCCGGAAGACATCCGGTGGATTCCGGCGACGACGGCGGCACGGATCGAAAAGATCATCCTGCGGCCGGGCACGAGGGTCACGCCCGACAGCGTGATTGTCGAGCTCAGCAACCCGCAGCTCGAGCAGGAACTGCAGGACGCGCAGTTGAAGCTGCAGTCGGCCGACGCCTCGTTGGCGAACCTGAAGGTCCAGGTGCAGAACGACTTGCTCAACCAGCGGGCCGCGGGCGCGACCATCGAGGCGGAATACAGCCGCGCCAGGATGCAGGCCGAGATGAACAACTCGCTGGCGCAGGACAAGTTGATCCCGGAGATTCAACGCCGTCAATCGGAGATCGACGCCCAGCAGCTGAGCATCCGCAACGACATCGCCAAGGAACAGCTGGCGAGTCGCGCCGATTCGGCCCGCGCACAGCTCGCCGTCCAGCAGTCGAGCGTGGACCAGGCGCGCGCGGTGCTGCAGTTGAAACAACGCCAGCGCGACGAGCTCAAGGTGCGCGCCGGTATCGCCGGCATCCTGCAGCAGGTTGAAGTGCAGGAAGGCCAGCAGGTCGGGCCTGGCGCCAACCTCGTGCGCGTGGCCAATCCGAGCCGCCTGAAGGCCGAAATCAAGATCGCCGAAACGCAGGCCAAAGACATTCAGGTCGGACAACGGGCGGAGATCGACACCAGGGTCGGCATCGTGCCGGGACGCGTCGCGCGCATCGACCCGTCGGTGCAGAACGGCACGCGAACCGTCGACGTCACGCTCGAGGGCGAGCTCCCGAGAGGCGCGGTGCCGGACCTGAGCGTGGACGGCAATATCGAGCTCGAACGGCTGGCCGACGTGCTGTACATGGGGCGCCCCGCATTCGGCCAGGAACAGAGCACCGTCACGCTGTTCAAGGTCGACGCCGACGGCACGGGCGCCAGCCGCGTGCAGGTGAAGCTCGGACGAAGCTCGGTCAACGCCATGGAAGTGCTGGCGGGCCTGAATGCCGGCGACTCGGTGATTCTCTCGGACATGTCGCAATGGGATGCGTTCGACAGGGTGCGACTCAGATAAGCGCTAGGGACTAGAGGCTAGGGACTGGGGGCTAGGGACTAGGGGCTGGGCTAAAGATTAGGAGATACGATGGGCCAGAATGGACTGCAGCCGCTCCTGAAACTCAACGGGGTCACCAAGGTGTTCTACACCGACGAGGTGGAGACACACGCGCTCTCGGGCGTTCAGATGGAAATCGGCAAAGGCGAGTACGTCTCGATTGCCGGGCCGTCTGGCTGCGGCAAATCGACGCTGCTCTCGATTCTCGGTCTGCTCGATTCGCCGACCGAAGGCCAGTACCTGCTGAACGACCGTCCGGTTGCCGCGCTGGCTGCCTCGGAGCGCGCGCGCGTCCGCAACCGCGAAATCGGGTTCATCTTTCAGAGCTTCAACCTGATCGGCGATCTCACGGTGTTCGAGAACGTGGAACTGCCGCTCACCTACCGCGGCATGAAATCCGCCGAGCGGCGCCAGCGCGTCGAAGCGGCGCTCGATCGCGTGGGCATGGCGCATCGCGCGAAGCACCTGCCGAGCCAGCTGTCGGGCGGTCAGCAGCAGCGCGTGGCCGTGGCGCGCGCCGTCGGAGGCGAGCCGCTCATTCTGCTGGCAGACGAGCCGACGGGCAACCTCGACTCGAAAAGCGGCGAAGCGGTCATGGGCCTGTTGCGCGAACTGCACCAGAGCGGCGCGACCATCTGCATGGTCACGCACGATCCGCGCTACGCGCGCCACGCCGATCGCAGCATCCACCTCTTCGACGGCCGCGTCGTCGAGGAGGAAGCGGCCATGGTGTGACACTTCAGAGGCTAGGGGCTAGGGACTAGGGGGCTGGGGATCAGGGGCTGGGGACCAGGTTGCTGATTTCACTCCGAAACCTCGAGAAGTCGTTTCCGCAGGGCGTCGGACGGACCTACGTGCTGCGGCGCGTCGACCTCGACATCAACGAGGGCGAGTTCGTGTCGATCATGGGGCCGTCGGGCGCGGGCAAGTCGACCCTGCTCCACATCGTCGGCATGCACGACACGGCCTGGAGCGGCGAGTACTACTTCATGGAGGAAGCGGTGCATCGCCTCGGCCACAAGCAGCGGGCCGAGCTGCACAAGAAGCACATCGGCTTCGTCTTCCAGAGCTATCACCTGCTCGACAACCTCACGGTCTACGAGAACCTGGAGATCCCGCTCTCGTACCGCAACGTCAGCCGGAAGGACCGCCAAAGCATGGTCGCCGACGCGCTCGATCGCTTTCAGATTGTCGGCAAGAAGGATCTCTACCCGAACCAGCTCTCAGGCGGGCAGCAGCAACTCGTCGGCGTCGCGCGGGCGATTATCGCCAAACCTCAGGTCCTGCTCGCCGACGAACCGACTGGCAACCTCCACTCAGCGCAGGGCAAAGAGATCATGGAGCTCTTCCGCTCGCTGAACGAAGCAGGCACGACAATCGTTCAAGTCACGCATTCCGAGGTGAACGCATCCTACGGCGGGCGCATCGTGCACTTGCGCGATGGGTGGGTGGTCGATGATTAGTCAGATAGTCGATAGTCGTTAGTCGATAGTCGTTTCAGAATCGCGGACCGATCGCCTGCCGCACGGCGTTGGCGAGCACCGCGCCGAGTGCGGCGGCGGCCAGCACGAGTGCGCCGGCGGGCTGCTCCTCGAGCGCGAAGACCGCCATTCCCCCGATCACACTGCCGACCACGAGTGTTGTGAGCGCGTCGGTGACTCGACTGAACCGTCCGCGCGGACAGCGATGGTGCTCGGTCAGCGCGCCCATGCATCGTGGACAGGTGGCCATAGGCTTGATGCTCGGCCGGAAGATCGAACGTCGAATTTCATGGTAGCACACCCACTTCGGCTCGCCACCAGGCGTTCCCCGTAAGTGTTTGTCCTACAAGACATCAGATCCAAATTTCCGCAGCTAACTTCTAACTTCTGACTTCTCACTTTTCTGAGGGTACCCAATCGTCTTCAGCCGTTCGCCGACGTCTGCAAGGGCCGCCGGGTCGTCGATCGTCGCGGGGATCGCGTACTCGGCGCCGTCGGCAATCTTCTTCAT
>MEKT01000189.1:0-3810 GCA_001767435.1 Acidobacteria bacterium RIFCSPLOWO2_02_FULL_65_29
CCCGGAGGAGACATGAAACTGAAGCTCGCAGCGGCGGCGCTCGCCGCGTCCGCCCTCGCCGCTACCGCGCAGGCGCAGACCAAATGGGACATGCCCACACCGTACAGCGACGGCGAGTTCCATACCATCAATGTCAGGCAGTTCGCCGAGGACGTGAAGAAGGCGACCGGCGGGCAGCTCGAGCTCAACGTGCACTCGAACGGCTCGCTCATCAAGCACCCGGACATGCTGCGCGCGGTCTCCACCGGACAGGTGAACATCGCCGAGTTCCTGCTCGGGCAGTTCGGCAACGAGGAGGCGGTGTTCAACGCCGACAACGTGCCGTTCCTTGCCGCGGGATACGACAATGCATGGAAGCTCTACCAGGCGCAGAAGGCGGTGCTCGAAACGAAACTCCAGGGCCGTGGGCTGCGGCTGCTTTACTCGGTCGCCTGGCCGGGCCAGGGCCTGTACACCAAGAACCCGCTGAAAAGCGTGGATGACTTCAAGGGAACCAAGTTCCGCACCTACAGCGCCTACACCGCGCGGCTCGCCGAGCTGCTGGGCGCGAGCCCGACGGTGATCCAGGTGCCCGAAGTGCCGCAGGCCTTCGCCACCGGGACGATCAGCGCCATGATCACGTCGTCCGCCACCGGCAGCTCGACCAAGGCCTGGGAGTTCGTGAAGAACTACTACATGACCAACGCCATGCACCCGAAGAACGTGGTGGTCGTCAATACGCGCGCGTTCGAGCGCCTGCCCGACGCGCAGAAGAAGGCGCTCACGGGCGCCGCGGCGTCCGCCGAGAAGCGCGGCTGGGATCTCTCGCGCCAGCGCGAAGCGAGCGCGAACAAGCTGCTCGCCGAAAACGGCATGACGGTGCACACGCCGGATGCGGCGATGATGGCGGCGCTCGGCAAGGTCGGCGACACCATCGCCAGCGAATGGCTCAAAGCGGCCGGCGCCGACGGCGAGGCGATCGTCAAAGCCTACCGCGGCAAGTAAATACCACGACGCGTTGCAAAGCAGCCCAAGTGCTGCGTTGCAACGCCTAACGTTCGGGAAAGGCAAACCTGCGCCGCTCCCTCGATATGCTTTACGCAGCGAGCGGTGGCCTCGCCGCGCTCAGCCTCGCGGGCATCTGCGTATTGATGCTCGCGCAGGCGCTCGGGCGCGAATTCGGCCTGCTGATCCGCGGCGCCGACGACATCACCTCCTGGCTGTGCGCCGCGAGCGCCTTCTTCGCGCTCGGCTACACCTTCCGCCACGGCGAGCTGGTGCGAGTCGGCCTGTGGATCGACATGCTGAAGGGTCGCGCGCGCTGGGGAGCGGAGGTGGCGGCGCTCACGGTGACCGCGCTCTTCGTCGGCTACATGGCCTGGGCGGCGGCCAAGTTCGTGTACGAGAGCTGGAAGTTCCACGAAGTGGCGCAGGGGCTGATCAAGCTTCCGATCTGGATCCCGCAGATGAGCTTCGTGCTCGGGGTGCTGATCTTCCTCGTCGCCGTGCTCGACGAGCTGGCAGCCGTGCTGCGCCGGCAGAAGCCCGCCTACCAGATCGCCGAAGAGGCGCGGCGCGCCGCGGGCGACTTCTCCGAGACCCTGTGACGTGACCACCCTCGGCATCGCAGCGGTGCTGCTCGCGCTGCTGCTCGTGCTGCTCGCGGGCGGGGTGTGGATCGCGATCGCGCTCGGCGCCGTCGCCTGGGCCGGGCTGCAGCTCTTCACCAACACCCCGCCCGAGGTGAACCTGTTCCAGTCGTTCTGGGGCTCGAGCGCATCCTGGACGCTCGCCGCGCTGCCGCTCTTCATCTGGATGGGCGAGATCCTCTACCGCACCCGGCTCTCGGAGGAGATGTTCGAGGGGCTCGCGCCGTGGCTCACTTGGCTTCCCGGACGGCTGATGCACGTGAACGTGCTCGCCTGCGGAATCTTCGGCACCGTTTCGGGATCCTCCGCCGCGACCTGCGCGACCATCGCCAAGGTGGCGCTGCCCGAGCTGAAGAAGCGCGGCTACGACGAAAAGACCTGCCTGGGATCGCTGTGCGGCGCGGGCACTCTCGGAATCCTGCTGCCGCCTTCCATCATCATGGTCGTGTACGCGGTCGCCGCCGAGGTCTCGATCCTGAAGGTGTTCCTCGCCGGCTGCCTGCCGGGGCTGGTGCTGATGCTGCTCTTCTCCGGCTACATCGTGGTGTGGGCGCTGCTCAATCCGGAGAAGACGCCCAACGAGGTGATCCGGATGAGCCTGCGGGAGAAGCTCTACCGCAGCCGGCTGCTCATTCCCTGCATCCTGCTGATCGTGTTCATCGTCTGGGTGATGGTGATCGGCTGGGCGACCGCCACCGAGGCAGCGGCCTACGGCGTGCTCGGCGCGCTCGGCATCGCGTGGTGGTCGGGCGGGCTCACGCGCGAGACCTTCCGCCTGAGCCTGATGGGGGCGACGCGGCTTTCCTGCATGGTGATGTTCATCCTTGCCGGCGCGAGCTTCCTTTCCTCCTGCATGGCGTTCACCGGCATCCCGAAAGCGCTCGCCGAGTGGGTCGCGGCGCTCGAGCCGCACAAGTACACGCTGATCGCGGTGCTCGCCGCGATCTACATCCTGCTCGGCACCGCGCTCGACGGGGTGTCCATGATCGTGCTCACCACCTCGGTCGTGATCCCGATGGTCGAGAAGGCGGGCTTCGACCTCGTCTGGTTCGGCATCTTCATCGTGCTGCTGGTGGAGATTGCGGAGGTGACGCCGCCGCTCGGCTTCAACATGTTCGTGCTGCAGACCATGAGCGGGCGGGATTCGAATTACGTGGCGTACGCTTCGATTCCGTTCTTCTGCATGATGGTGCTGTGCATCGCGCTGATCACGGTGTTTCCGGAGATCGCGACGTGGCTGCCGGATGTGCTGCTGAGCAAGCCGAAGTAGGGTTTGCGCGCCTGGTGCGTCCGCGTGAGCCATCTGCGTATAGGCATCTGCCGGCAGATGCTTGCATGCACCGGCATATGCCTGCATCCACCCTTGGATGCTTCCAGCATCGTCCTGCTGACGCTCATTAAGAAGTTAGTTAGACGTTGCTAAGGGAGGGGACATGGAAGCACTGGCGCTGATTTTCGTGTTCGCCGCGGTGTTTTTGACTATGGAACGCGTGTTCCCGGGCCGTGAATTGCCGAACTCGCCCGGTTGGTATGTTCGCGCGATTTTCCTCAATGTGGTCCAGCTTGGAATTGTCGTGCTCGGTGGCTACACCTGGAGCAATTGGCTCCAAGGGCCATCCCTGTTTCATCTCGATGGCACTCTCCCGCCCATGGTCCAAGGATTCATTTGTTGGTTCGTCGGGACCTTCTTCTTTTACTGGTGGCACCGCGCGCGGCATTCCGTTGGTCTGTTCTGGCGCGTGTTTCACCAGATTCACCACAGCGCCAGTCGTATCGAAACGCTCACCTCGTTCTACAAGCACCCGTTGGAGATCGCGATCAATTCCGTTCTTTCGACGGCCATCGTTTTTGTGCTGCTCGGTGCATCCGTTGAGGCATCACCGTGGTACAGCTTCTTCGCGGCGGTCGGCGAGTTCTATTACCACATGAATCTCAAGACTCCGCGTTGGACTGGATACTTCATCCAGCGTCCGGAACAGCACTCGATACATCATCAACTAGATGTCCACGACTTCAACTACGGGGACATCACGTGGTGGGACCGTCTGTTCGGCACCTTCAAAGATCCGGAAACGTTTGTGGCGAAGTGCGGCTACCACGGCGATCGTGAGCAACGCTTTGGGCAGATGCTGGCATTCCAGGATGTCAACAAAAGCAACGTCTAACCGCCCAGTCAACACGG
>MEKT01000189.1:3823-5913 GCA_001767435.1 Acidobacteria bacterium RIFCSPLOWO2_02_FULL_65_29
GTTGACACCTCGGGCTAACTAGCTCGGAGGTGTTTTATGGCAAGAGCGGGCCCTCGGAAGGTGGCGAGGTACGCAGATCAGTTCAAGGCGACGGCGGTGAAGCTCAGCGGCTTGCCTGGCGTGCTGATCAAGGATGTGGCTGAGGCGCTGGACATTCATCCGTTCATGCTGTCACTGTGGCGCAAGGAAGTTCGTGACGGGGTGATCGTGGCCAGGGGTGCGAAGCTCGATGTCCAGACCAAGGCGGAGCTCAAGCGACTGAAGGAGCTCGAGCGGCGCTACAAGCTGCTCAAGGAGGAGCATGAGCTCCTAAAAAAAGCCATCCGGTTTGCTTCCGATCGAAAGCGGAAGTGTTCGAGTTCATCGAAGCAAACCGGGAGCAGCGCAAAGTCTCGATGATGTGCCGGCTCTACGAGGTGACGAGAGCCGGGTTCTATGCCTGGCGCTCGCGCGAGCGGAGCGAGCGTGAGCGCCAGAACGAAGAGTTGGCTGAGCGCATTCGTGTGGTTCACCACCACAGCCGAGGGACCTACGGCAGCCCGCGGGTGTATCAGGTGCTGCGCAAGCAGGGCTGCAGCGCAAGCGAGAACCGGGTCGCCCGAGTGATGCGGGTGCACCGGATCAAGGCGCGCGTGGCGACGATTCGCTACACCAACCCGAAGCTGCAGCGGTTCTTCGACAGTGCAAGGAACGAGCAGCTGGATATGGACCTGAAGGCGCCCGACCAGGTCTGGGTGGGCGACATCACCTACCTCAAGGTGGGCTCGATCTACCGGTACCTCGCGGTGGTGATGGACAAGTACTCGCGGCGGTTACTTGGTTGGGCCTACGGCAAGAAAAAGGACGTGGCGCTCACGCTCAAAGCGCTGAACCGCGCGGTGCGCAGCCGTCGCCCCCAGCGGGGGCTGATCTTCCACACCGACCGGGGGATCGAATACGCCGCCGGCGCATTCAAGGAGCGGCTGGCTGAACTGGGCATCACCCAGAGCATGAACCGCCCCGGCAAGGTCACCGACAACGCCTACATCGAGTCGTTTTTCCACTCGATGAAGTCCGACATCGTGCACGGGCTGACCTTCACTACAGACGGCGAGATCGAAGCCGCGGTGCGCGACTACGTTCCCTTCTACAACGGCACTCGGCTACACTCCTCGCTCAACTACGTGCCGCCAGCGACGTATGAACGGCTGGCATGAAAATCCCGGGTGTCAACAAAATCGGGGGAAGATTCCGCGCGCGGGAGCGCCGTGCCGGGCATGCATTTGTGGGCGCGCGCCGGTTACTGGGAACGTCAATGCTCCCGCACAGCCCTACCCCTCAGCCATACTTCCGTATGGCTTCCATCCCCGATCCGTGCTAGCCTCCCTCCATGGCGAAGGCCCGGTTCGACTGGGACCCGAAGAAGGACCGGGCCAATCGGAAGAAGCATGGCGTCTCCTTCGTCCAGGCGCAGCTCGCCTTCGCGGACAGACGCCGCGTGATCGCGGAGGACGTGTCGCACAGCGGACGCGAGAAGCGGCACTTCTGCTTCGGCTCGATTGGCGAAGCAATTCTCACGGTCCGCTTCACCTACCGGGGCAAGGTGATCCGGATTTTCGGCGCCGGCTACTGGCGAAAGGGCAAACGGATCTATGAGCGCGAAAATCAAGTACACGGACGAACCACTCGGAAACCTTCGGGTCGTACCTGATTTCCTCCCGCCTCCGGAGGATCTCGTCTTCCGGGAGGAAGGCGTCAAGGTGACGATCGCGCTGAGCAAACGCAGCGTGGAGTTCTTCAAGAGCGAGGCGCGAAAGCGGAACACGCAGTACCAACGAATGATCCGGCGGCTGCTGGATGCCTACGCGGAACGGTACGCGCAACCTTCGACCCAGCGGTCGCGCGCAAACTCCCGCAACCGGGCCTGAACCCTTGATCCTCGTCCACCACCTCAACAACTCCCGCTCGCAGCGCGTGCTGTGGCTGCTCGAGGAGCTGGGTCTCGAGTACGAAGTCAAGCGCTACCAGCGCGATGCGAAGACGATGCTCGCGCCGCCCGAGCTGCGCCAAGTGCATCCGCTCGGAAAATCTCCAGTCATTTCCGATGGCGA
>MEKT01000190.1:0-2904 GCA_001767435.1 Acidobacteria bacterium RIFCSPLOWO2_02_FULL_65_29
CCTGTTCTACGACGACGTAGCGCAGTGGACGCTTAGGCTGTTGCCGGATCGCTTCAAGCGCGAATAGGTCGGCCTCGAGCGACGTAACCTGCGTAGAACGGGATCGGTCCGGCGCTGGCGAAAAGAATCACCGAGGCGGGGATTCCGGTCTCAGCCGGCGAGCTCATGACGCTCGCGGCGCGCCAGTCGGTCTGGATGCCTACCGGTACGGTTACCGACCGGCTTCCGATAGAACTTGTTGACGCGCGCCCATCTGGATTCTTAGGGCGGCACTTCGCCGCCGTTCATGCGGATCTCCGGTTACCGCCGCGATTGGCCGACTGGTCTGATCACCACACGCTGATCGCGATGTCCAGGCGGGGAGAGGACTTGCCTGGCAATCTCATCGTTGGCGAGGAATCGTTTGCTCGATGGCAAGCACTCGAGAGTGCTCCCCGGACCCGCAACGACTACCCAGCGCTCGCTGACGCGACGATCGCTGGTCACCCGCCCAGTTCATCAGCCGGCGGCGAGCGGCCAAAATTCGGCGTGCCAGTTGACGGACGACACATGCTCGTGAAGTTTGCTGCACGAGGAGGTGCAGGCGATGTCGTCGCGAGGCGTTGGTGTGATCTGCTCATCCTGGAAGGAATCGCACTCGAAGTCGTGGGTTCACGCGGGATATCTGCTGCGCGTACGAACGTCATCGAAACGCCTTCACACTGGTTCCTGGAGAGTGAGCGATTTGATCGCATAGGCGTCCGCGGGCGCCTGGCCGTTCTGAGTCTTGCCGCTATTCATGACGATCTCGCGGACTCATGGGCCCGTGCCGCCAGGTCACTCAGAGATGCTGGGCGTCTGACTGATGAGGACGCGCGACGACTTCGATGGCTTGATGCCTTTGGCGCACTCATCGGAAATACCGATCGGCATCAGTACAACATCCTGTTCTTGACGGAAGGCTCAAGCCTCCGGCTTGCTCCTGCCTTCGATCAGGTCTCGATGCTGTATGCGCCTACCGCTGATGGCCAAGTGCCACCTCGGGTGTTCGCCGTGCCGAATGTGTCTTCCGACACTCTGGACGTCTGGGATGACGCACGCCGCGCGGCGTGTGAGTTCTGGGCGCAGGGAAGCGATGATGCGCGCTTGTCCGATGACGTTCGGTTCTTTTGTGCAAGCAACGCGCAGCTGCTCGCGAAATGAATCGTCGGGCTCTGTCTCTGGCGAGCGCGGCAAGCGGATGGTTGGCATCTCGTGCTGTGCGTGGTAGCCGCCGGCCTCTGGTGCAGCCTATTGTTCCTTGACCCTGCAACGCGCAAACCGATGTTCGGATTCGCCGTGATCTCGTTTCTAATTATGGGGCTAGCGCAATTTGTTCAGCGTCGCCGAATAGAACACGAGTGAGTCGATAGACGAGCCCCAAGCTCGTTCCTTCTCGAAATCTTTAGGAGACTGCACGAGCGGCTGCCGGCGGCAGAAGCGCATTGAGACGCGTCGCAGTGATCCGAATGCGCGCACCAATCACGCTACTCGGCTGCGACCTCACGTCGCCGGGCACCACCACGCCCTCGGGGTAGTGCCGCCCGGTCTTCCATTCGGTCGATTCGACAAGGCGAATGAAGGTCGGTGCTTCGGGATGTCTCTCCTGCGCCACCGCCACAGACACGGGTCCCTGCGCAATTGCGGCAGGAGACGACGTCATCAACAGCAACCAGGGCAACGCCAGCGCGACCATTTTCATCTGGCCCTGCAAAACCTCGAATGTCGCCGAAGGGAGAAGAAGTGCTCGATGTTCAACATGATCGTTGGCATCATCCCATCACCCCTGTCGGAACTACTTGTTCTGCGCGATCACATCCGCGAACGCCTGCTCCATGACGCGGTGCCCAGTGGTCGTGAGGTGCGTTTCGAACGGCGACGCGGCATGGCGCTCGACCAGGAGGAGACCGTTTCGGCCAAGGAACGCGTGGTAGACGTCGACGACATAGACATTGTTCGGGAACTGTCCTGCGACCTGCGACAGGAGGTTGTTGAAGGCGCTGATAATCTGCCCGGTGAACGGCAACACGGCTTCGATTTCCGGGATCGTGTACTGGTTTGCCACGAAGATCTTGGCGTCCGGCACACCGCTGCGGAGCTGGAAAAGGATGGCCCCGAGGTTTTGTGCGTACGCGCCGAGCACCTGGTTGGCGAACTGGAAAATCTCCGCAGGGTCCTGATGGGTTCCTGCGAACCTCAGGATCGCCAGCAGGTCGTTCCCTCCGACCGTCAGCGTCACGTACTTTGGGTTGAATCCGCCGTCGGCGAAGGGAATGAGCGCCTGCGGCACCTGATGGAGCAGCACGTCCTGGCTCGTCGCGCCCGGCACGGCCGCGTTGCAGAACAACGCGTCAGCGATGTGATCGAACACACCATCCTGGTACAGCAGGTACGGGTAGGCCTGCGTGACCGGCACCGCTTTGTAACCAGCGGCAATGCTGTCGCCGAGCGCCAGATACCGCGTGGCATCAGCGGCGTGGACCCCCGGAGGCTGAGCGAGCGACACCGACGGCGTGGCAAGAGCTCCCACGGCCAGGACTGCGCTGGTCAGCCAGCTGCGTGTAATGACGTTGATCATTTCAGACCCCCTCCTCGAGACATGTGCGGCGTTGATGAGTGACACGGCGACACCTGCCGGATTGCGGTGTCTGATGATACTGAAGTGGCGGAGACCAAAGGTTACAGACTCGTCCCGGCCCTTCAAGGAAGGCGCGCTGAAAACCTGTCGCCCTTACCTGAAGCTCGACACCTCAAAAGTGAAGATCTCGACGGCGAACGGCCCTCACGCCACGATCCTCGGTCTCGGATCGAACCTCATCGTCGACGGCGCAAACGGGCGGCCGGACGTCGATCGGCTCGCCCTGGCGCGCATCATTCGCGAGCTCG
>MEKT01000190.1:2914-3964 GCA_001767435.1 Acidobacteria bacterium RIFCSPLOWO2_02_FULL_65_29
GTAACGTTTCTCCTCCACTCCTGCACAACACCTCATTAGCCGTAACGTTCACCGCGTCGCGCTTCATCAGTGACGATACATTGCGGATGGTCGTTCGGTGGAGCATGCGGGCCTTGGATTGTTATTGGGTGGCGTGACTGGCTTTCTTGTTGGAGCACCTTGCAGCGATTGTCCGGTCAATGTCGGCTTGGCTTACGGGACCTTTCTGGAAGGCATCGGCGGGTTTGTGGTCGGAGAAGCGGTGCATACTCGGTCTGGGCGGCTCGTCTATGCGCGCGTGACGCCGTGAGACGGCGGTCCTGCCATTCTCGTACTCTGACGCGGTCTCCGTTGAGCCCTTTGCCTCGCCGTTTTCGCATTACGGGGCGAGGAGAAGCCCGCAAATGAAATCGGCAGTCTCGCTCACGTTGATCGTCTGTCTGCTGACTCGCGACGTTCTCGAATTCATGTCGATTTTCGGCTCGCGTGCATCTTGCGTGCATCTTTGCTGATGCTTCGGCCTTCAAGCAGCGTCCGCGTGCGCCTGTATAATGTGGAGCGAGATTCATTCGATGGAAGCGCTCGGCCCCGTCCTGCTGCTATTCTCGATTCCGATGATCCTCCGTTGGATCCCTCAGAATCGATTCGTCGGGTTCCGTCCACCTGCGGCCCTCCGTGACAAATCCATCTGGTACGACGCAAACGCGTTAGCGGGGCGCCATTGCTTCGTGCTCGGTCTCGTTCTTGTGGCATTGGAATTCACGCTGCCGGTGACGGCGCTCGCCGCGATGCGAAACGAGATCCTCTGGACGGTCTCAACGGTCGGCCTCGTGACCATCATGGTCAGTGATTGGCGCAGGGCGAACCGCTGGATGAGGGAACGTCACAGGAGCGCATGGCCACCAGTCCCGCCTTGGACTCAACCGAGATGACCGTGTGGGTTCCGAGGCGGGGCGACATCGGCGGCGCAGGTCCACCGGCTGCCTGGGTTATCGGATCGCATCGCTGACACCACACACGGAGGACGTATGCGAATGACGACGGCGATGATGGCGGCGGTGACGCTCATGT
>MEKT01000190.1:3979-8979 GCA_001767435.1 Acidobacteria bacterium RIFCSPLOWO2_02_FULL_65_29
GCGGGGGGCTCTTCTCGGCCGGCATGAGCCTCGAGCAGATCGCCGCCACGGACCGCAGCGTTGCCGAGGCGGCGACGCTGAAGACCGACATCGACCGGGTGAACAAGACCGTGGCGGTGACCTATCTGCCCGACATGCCCCCACGCGTCGCCGCCTGGCGCCCCTCGCTTGGCTGCGCGCAGCTCCCGATCGGCGCCACGATGGAGGCGGCGAAGCATCTGCCGCGCCTGCCGGCCTCGCTGAAGCACCCACACTTCGACGACCGCGCCTGGCCGATGGGCGACCAGCAGGCGACCGCCGGCCTGCCGGCGACCGAGAAGACCAGACTGGAGCACCGCGCGCGACTTCGGACGCTTCGGCCTGCTGTACATCAACGACGGCGTGTGGAATCGTGAACGCATTCTTCCCGAAGGCTGGGCGAAGTACGTCGCCACGCCCTCTCCGGCCAATCCCGCGTATGGCGCGCAGTTCTGGGTCTACGGCGGACGGAACGGTCTTCCCGCGGACGCATACAGCCCGAACGGGGCCGCTGGTCAGTACGCCATGATCGTCCCCTCGAAGGGCGTCATCGTCGTCCGCCGGGGGATCGACCGTGGACCGGGATTCAACATCACGCAGTTCTCGGCCGATGTCATCGCGGCCATGGGTTTGTGAGGACCACGAATTAATCCACCGGGACTGTCAGATCCCGCTATAGTCAGCAGGCCTTTTGTTCACAAGGAGGACGCTTATGCGCACAACGGCATTACGCGCGCTCGCCATCGCCGTCGCTCTCGGCCCGGCGGTGGTCTTCACGCAGGGCGCGAAGACCAAGCCCACCACGGCCACCTACATCACGAAGGAGGACGTCGACAACGTCAACAAGACGCCGGGAACCGATCGAAACCTCAAGGTCGTCGACATCGGCCACGAAAACTTCACCGTCGGCGTCATTCACCGCCGGAGGACGGTGAATGGCGTTCAGGATCCCGCTCCGGGCGCAGCCGCCGGCGCCGCAGCTGGCGCGGCCAGGGGCACTGCCCCAGCGGCCGCACCCACGCCGTGCGGGCGCCAGATGGCGACCGCTCCTCCAGGCGGTTCGACCGGAGGCATTACTCACGATTCACAGACCGAAGCCTATTACATCATCTCCGGCGGCGGCATGATGTTCACGGACGGCTACATCGTGAACGGACGGCACAACCTCTCGCCGAACTTGAACGGCCCGACGTGCGGCGGCGTGGCGTACGACGTAGTGAAGAAGACCGTGAAAGTTGGCGACATCATCATCGTCCCGGCCGGCGTGGTGCACGGATGGTCCGACATCCCGGATCACGTGGACTACCTGAGCTTCCGGCCCTCGCCCGGCATTCTCACGGCGGGCTGGATGCATGCGGTTCTGAAGAAGTAACGCGAGTGTCGGTCGACAGTCGGCAGTTCACTGAACTGTCGACTGTCTCAACCGTTCGCAGCGGGCCCTGGCACCGGAGTCAACGCGAGGATCCGTCCGTCCGAGGCCCTCGACCTGCTCGAGCCCTGGGCGTTGGCAGTGGCGACGGCGTTCGGCCCCCGGCGTGCTTGACCCCCCACTCGACCATGGCGCGCATCACCGGTCTCAAGTCTTCTCCCTTCGGTGTCAGCATGTACTCCACACGTCGTGGGTGGTCACTGTAGCGCTCGGACCGGACGATTCCGGCGGCCGCGAGGCGCCTCAGGCGGTCGGCCAGCATGTTGGTCGCAATCGTTTCGGGCGAATCTTGAAGCTGTGCAAAGCGGCGTTTCCCGCGCATCAGGTCGCGGACGACGAGCAGCGTCCACCGATCGCCGAGCAGGTCGAGCGCGCACGCCACGGGACACCGCGATCGCCGCGGCGTGAGTGTCGCGCGCACGAGTGAGGGCGTGGACGCAGGCGGCTTCGTACGCATCGGCATCGTCGGAATGATAGGGAATGATAGCAGCTTCGCGCCATCCGCTGCGCAAGTCACTTGCAATATGCAAGTCACTGACGATAGCATGTGGCCCGATGCGCGCAGGAGCCGTCTTGTCGTTCTCCGCACTGCTCATGGTCTCGCTCGCTCCAGGCCTCGACGCACAGTCGCCCACGGACGGCGCGCGGGGGTCCGATGGACCGGGCCAGCCCGTGGTCGTGGCGCGTGTGGGGCCGCCCACCGTGCGCGCCGTGCGCGCGACCGGGCCGATGCGTGTGGACGGTCGGCTCGATGAACCGATCTATGCCGCGATCGACCCGATCGCCGGCTTCGTCCAGCAGGAGCCCGACGAAGGGCAGCCTGCGACCGAGAAAACCGAAGCCTGGGTGATCTTCGACGACGACACCATGTACGTGTCCGCTCGGTGCCACGAATCGCAGCCGGCGCGACGCGTGGCCAACGAGATGCGGCGAGATACGAACCAGCTCCGCCAGAACGACACCTTCGCGGTCCTTTTCGACACCTTTCACGACCGGCGCAACGGATACGTCTTCACGGCCAATGCCATCGGCGGCCTGGGAGACAGTCAGGTCACCGACGAGGGCCCGCCGAACACAGACTGGAACACCGTGTGGGAGGTCGCGACCACTAACGTCGACGACGGCTGGACGATCGAGATGGCGATTCCGTTCAAGTCGATCCGCTACCAGCCGAGCCGCTTGCAGACGTGGGGCATCAATCTCCGGCGCTCCGTGCGCTGGAAAAACGAGTGGTCGTACCTCGCGCAAGTGCCTCGCGCGCTGACCACCTTCCGCGGCATCATCAAGGTCTCGTCCGCTGCGACGCTCGTCGGTCTCGAGGTGCCCTCTGGAAGCCGGACGATCGAGCTCAAGCCGTACGGCCTGAGCGGTCTGACGACGGACAACACCGTGACGCCGCGGCTGTCGAAGGACGGCACGAACCGCATCGGCGCGGATGTGAAGTACGGCGTGACCGAGAACCTCACTGCCGACCTGACGCTCAACACCGACTTCGCGCAGGTCGAGGTGGACGAGCAGCAAGTCAACCTCACGCGCTTCAGTCTGTTCTTTCCCGAAAAGCGCGACTTCTTTCTCGAGAACCTCGGCGTCTTCGCGTTCGCCGGTCGAGCGAGCGCCGGCCTGGCGGCGGGCACTGGCCTGGCTCCTTACCTCTTCTTCAGCCGCCGCATCGGGCTCGACGGCGGACGCGTGACCCCGTTGCGCGCCGGTGGACGTCTGACCGGAAGGGTCGGGCGCGTCACGCTCGGCGCACTGAGCGTGCGGACGGGTGACGTCGACGCGTCGAACGCGCAACAGTCGCGCATCGAGCCCACGGCGTTCACCGTGCTTCGCGCCAAGCGCGACATCCTCCGGCGCAGCAACGTGGGGGCCATGGTGACCCACCGAACCGCCACGCCTGGCCGTGTCGGATCGAATCTTGGCTACGGGCTGGATGCCTCCCTGTCCTTCTACCAGAACATCAAGTTCGACACCTACCTGGCGGGCACGAAGACCGAAGGCCGACGCGGAGACGACCTCAGCTATCGCGGGCTCTTCGACTACAACGGCGACCGATACGGCGTGCAGATCGATCGGCTCGTCGTCGAGCCGAACTTCCTTCCCGAGATTGGCTTCATCCGCCGCACGGACATGCGACGCAATTTCGGCCAGCTCAGGTTCAGTCCCCGTCCACGCAACCTCCCGCACGTGCGCAAGCTGACCGCTCTGGGAAGCGTCAACTATCTGACCAACACGCGGAACCGGCTCGACACGCGCGAGCTGGTCGGCACATTTCACATCGAACTGCTCAACTCCGACGTGGCGGGCGTGACCTACACCGACAGCTTCGATCGACTGATTGTTCCGTTCGACGTGGCGCGAGGCGTCCGCATCCCGACCGGTGGGTACAGCTTCGACACGCTCCACGTCTCGTACGCAGGCGGGCAGCAGCGCAAGTTCTCGGGAACACTCGCCTACGACAGCGGAACGTACTACGATGGGACGCAGCAGTCGCTCTCGGTGAACACGGCCCGTATCGAGGTGACACCGCGGGCATCGCTCGAGCCGGGGGGATCGATCAACTTCGTGGACCTGCCGCAGGGCGCGTTCACCGCCACGGTGCTCCGGACTCGGGCGACATTCACGATGACGCCGCAGATGTTCGTCAGCGGCATCGTGCAGTACAACTCGGCGACGACTTCCGTCGGAAGCAATCTGCGGCTTCGCTGGGAGTACCTGCCGGGCAGCGAGCTGTTCGTCGTGTACACGGACGACTACGACACGCAGGGCCGACCCGGCCTCACGCCGCTCCGAAATCGAGCCCTGGTGGTCAAGATGACCCGACTGTTCAGGCCCTGACGGCACCCCACGTCGGCTATGTGCTCTGCCACCGGTCCCTGCGGCTGGCGCACAAGGTGCGTGAGGATATTCGTATCGAGCAGGTGCAGCCGCGGCATGTCAGAGCTCTACCGGCTCTGCCCCTGGGCGCGCGATCGGCGGGAACTCCTCTTCGAGCGGCTTGAGTCTCGCGAGCACTGCGAGAAGCGTGGGCCCGGCCACGGGTTCGATGATCAGCCGGGGCCCGTCCTTTCGCAGGATCGCCTCATGGCCGGGCAATTCGAGATCGCGAGGAATGCCTACAGCTTGATTGCGGCCGTTCTTGAAGAGACGAACCTGTCGTTCCGTGTGCATGCACCCTCCGGTCGTCGAGGCAGATGCCGTACATATGCTAGGCTCAGCTGAGCGGGGGTGCGCAAGCTCACCACCGGGTCGGCGGCACGCGGGCGATGCGAGGCTTCGATCAATACTCGCCTCTGGCGTAGAATCACAGCACCGCAAGCCGGGAGTCACTGCACGTCATGGACGCCGACCGATGGCAGCGGATCACGCGACTCTATCACGAGGCGCTCGAGCGTCCCGTTGATCAACGCGCCGCGTTCCTCGACGCCTGCTGCCCGGGCGACGAGGCGTTGCGCGCAGAGGGAGCCCCGAGAACGTCCTCGTCACGCCTGCCGCCGAAGTGGTGGATGCTCCGCCCCAGGACTCAGAACGCCTGCACGTCGGACTGGGGCCG
>MEKT01000191.1:0-12989 GCA_001767435.1 Acidobacteria bacterium RIFCSPLOWO2_02_FULL_65_29
GGCCAGCCGCCGGTCAAGATCGAACCACTCAGGTAGTCCATGCCCCATCCCATTCATCGTGTCGCGCGGTTCGACATCGTCGGTCCGTACACACTGTCGGTGACCTTCACGGACGGCACCACGCAAGAGATCGACTTCCGGCCGGTGCTGCACGGCGCACTCTTCGGCCCGCTGCGGGACCTGGAGGTGTTCAACGCCGTGGTTCTCGATCAAGAAGTGGGTACCCTGACGTGGCCGAACGGCGCCGACTTCGATCCGGCGACGCTCCACGAGTGGCCCGCCGCGTGCGCCGAGCTCGCCGCGCGGGCTCAGGCGTGGACGGAACCGACACCGAACGGACCGCAGGCCAACACGCGAATGGAGCCGACGCGCCGCTGAAGAGCGCCGGCGCGCGGCTCATTCGCAACGTTGACGTCATTCCGCTCTCGTCCGCCAACGGAGGACACATGAGATCGCGTGCATGTCGCGCTGGGCTCTTGCTGACGGTCGCCCTTGGTGCGGTTCCGCATACGCTGGAATCACAGACGTTCTCCCGGTGGTCGACGCCGTGTGACGGTCTCGACAACACAGCATCGATCGCCCTTGGCGATCTAGACGGCGATGGTGACCTGGATGTCGTTTTTGGCAATGGAATGCATCTGGCTCAGACAGACTGGGTCCTTTCCAACGACGGTTACGGCATGCTGTACGGGAGGCGGGCACTTGGCGACAGTCCGGACCCTTCATACGGAGTTGCGCTGGGCGACCTTGACGGTGACCGCGATTTGGACGTTGTCGTGACGAACGATGCCGGCGCTCTCACCGCGATCTATCGGAACGATGGGAAGGGCAACTTTTCCGCACTGGCTTATCTGGGCAACTACCGTGCGCCCCAACCCAGACGCGCGGTGGCTTTGGGCGACTTGGACATGGACGGCGATCTTGACGCAGTCTTGGTCGGACTTGGCCAGGATCACATCTATCTCAACGAAGAGCGTGGCCGTCGTTGGAGTGAACGAGCACTTGGATTACGTGAGGCTGGCGGTGGGCGTGCTACAGGCGTCGCACTGGCAGATGTCGACGGCGATAGAGACATAGACATCGTCGTTCCTGGCCGCTATGAGACGCTGAGTGTCGTGTTCATTAACGACGGACGCGCTGGCTTCGCCGAGACCCGAAGCCTAGGCGCAGGTCCCGAAGATGTGACATTCGTTGCCGTTGGAGACGTCGATGGCGATGGCGATCCTGACATTGTGGCAGCGCACTGGGAGCAACCTCACATCGTTTACCTGAACGACGGCCGCGGGCACTTCAAGAAAGGGGCGACGTTTGGGAGTGGTCGAGAGCAGACATGGACGGTTGCTCTCGGAGATATGGATCTCGACGGTGATCTCGATGCCGTCGTGGGGAACGTGAACATCGGCTTCTGGAGGAGCGATCTCGATGGTGACCGTCGGGATGAACAGTTCGGGCGTACAGATCGGGACGAGCCGAGTCGTCTCTACTTGAACGACGGAGCCGGTCGATTTCTGGCAGGGAGTTCGCTCAGCACCGGTACTGATAACACGCGACCGGTTGCTGTGGGTGATCTGGACGGCGACGGTGATCTCGACGTCGTCATGGGCAACACTTGCCAGCCGAACCACATTTTCTTTAACCCATTGCGCAGCCCGAAGTCGCCATGAAACTGCGGTCATTTGGCTTTCACTGACGTCTAACACCGGCTGCACCCGACGGCAGATCTTCCCTCGATAAAGTAGACACTTCCACCTAACGCAAGGAGGTGTCCATGCCGCGTCGCATCGGTCCGGTGAAAGTCCGTCGGTACAGCCTCGAGTTCAAACTCAAGGCCGTGAAGTTGAGTCAGCTCAAGGGCGTGGCGGTCCAGGCGGTGGCCGACGCCCTTGAGATTCATCCGTTCATGCTGTCACGCTGGCGGAAGGAAGCGCGCGACGGGGTCTTGCGCGGCCGGGTCTCGATGCCGAAGGCACTCAAGACGCCGCCGGCGCGCACGATGAAGCGGTTCCAAGCGCTGCAGCGGGCGCACGCGCTGCTCCAAGAGGAGCATGCCCTCTTAAAAACACTCATCCGGTTCACCTCCGCACGAAAACCGACGTCTTCGCGTTCATCGACCAAGAACGCCAGGCGTTCGGCGTGACGCGCCTCTGCCGGGTCTTTTCCGTGACGCGCGCAGGGTTCTACGCGTGGCGCGAACGGCCGGCGAGTGCGCGGGCGAGGCAGAACCGGGGCTTACTCGAAGAGATCCGTGCGATCTTCGAGCGCAGTGGCGGGACGTATGGGAGTCCGCGGATCCATCGGGCGTTGATCGCGCGGGGCCTTCGGCTGAGCCGACGACGGGTCGAACGGCTGATGCGCACGCAGGGGTGGCGCGCGCGGGTCGCGCGCGTCTATCGGGGGAAGGCGGGGACGCATCGGTGGTTCGGCCAGCATCCGAACCTCGTGAAACGGACGCAGGCCATGCGACCCAATCACCTCTGGGTCGGGGATCTGACGTATCTCGCGGTCGGCGGGCGGTGGTGGTACCTCGCGGTCGTCTTGGATCAATGCTCGCGACGCGTCCTGGCGTGGCGGCTCGGCGCGATCCGGGACTCCCGGCTGACCCGGGCCGTCGTCGATGCGGCGCTCCGCCGCCGCCGGCCCCCGGCCGGATTGATCTTTCACAGCGATCGTGGCAGCGAGTTTCTGGGCACGCTGTTTCGGGCGTGCCTGGCGGCGCACGGTGTGCGGCAAAGCATGACCGGCGGCGGTGCGCCGGGTGAGAACGCGCACATGGAGTCGTTCTTCCATTCGCTCAAGGCTGAGGTCATCCACGGCCGGTCGTTTCAGACCGTCCCTGAGCTCCGCCCACTGCTGCGTCGCTACATGCGGTACGACAATCGCCAGCGCCTGCATTCCGCGCTGGACTATCAATCGCCCGTTGACTATGAGCGCACAGCCGCGTAGTACTTCACGTGTCTACCGAACCGAGGGAAGATCCCGGCGCGACGCTCGTGGAGCGCCGCGGCTCAGTTGTTGACGTTAGGCCGTCGCACTTGACGTAATGACATGATCAACTCAGACGTACTGGCAGTGGTTGGCGTCGTAATGACCCTCGTCTTTGGGGCACTCAGCATCTTGTTCTATTTTCGAGCCAAGCGGTTCAAACAGCTTGCTATTGTGTATTCGACGACTCAGCTTCAAACAAGGGCGCATCCTGAAGTTGAGATTTCCTTCCGGGGTGAGCCAGTCGAGAACCTGTCCCGCCTTCGCGTCGTATGCTGGAATTCTGGAACGGAGGCGATTCGTTCGTCGGACCTGCCTGAGAACGACCTGCCGAGAGTCACATTCGATCCACCAACACGCATCCTTTCAGTGGCGGCACCAGCGTCGTCCGACCATTCTCGATTTGCGATCAAGCAGTCCGGCACGGCGGTACAGATCAGTTTCGTGTACCTCAACCCTGGCGACTTTGGGCTGTTCGAAATCCTGTACGAGAACCTTCAACCGAAAGATCGATCCGCTCGGTTTGTCGCGCCCGTCATAGGCGCTGTGCCGCGACGGGTCGAGATGTTTGCTCGTCCCTTGAATCGCCTTGAATTCGGCTTTCTGGTCGTGGCGCCAGCCCTCGTCGCCATCCTTGGCGCGTTTGCCGCCTACACTGCTTTCGGGCTTCCGGACTGGACCACGCCGAAAGCAGTCGGTGGCTTTCTGCAGGCCGTGGCCGGCCTGCTTCTAGGCGGGATTGGCGTGCGCGCCAATGTCAGCAACCGTCGGCATCAGCGCTTGCCGGCCGTGGCCCAAACTTTCTTGGGTGATGACTCGCGGCCTAACGCGCTGGAGCCGACGGCGTCTGTGACCACATAGCGCCGCGGCTCAGCGCGAGCCGGTTCGGCGGACAAGAGCGATTGCGAACAACAAGAAGAAACTGACGAGAGCGCCAGGAATGAACGGGAAAAGCGCTGTTGTTTTACTGCGGTTGCTGGGGGCATGACGCCGGGTTGAAATGGACGGCACCCGGGGGAGCACACTCGCGTAGGTGTAGGATTCAACCATGAGAGTCGCAACTGGAAGAGTTGTAGGCGGTAAGGTCGTCCTCGAAGGTGAACCCTTGGCCGAAGGGTCGGTCGTCACCGTCGTCGCGAGAGAGGATGACGAGACGTTCGAGGTCTCTCTCGTAGAGGAGCGCGCGCTTCTTGAGGCGATCGCTCAGGCAGACCGCGGTCAGGTCGTCTCGTGGGAAACACTACGGGAGCAGCTGCGCCGCTCCGCGTGAACACCCCGCTGCCAATCGACATCACCGACGAACGCGACACCGAGAATCGGCTCTGTGCTGGAGACCGCCTTGTACGTTGCAGACCTTGATCGATCTGTCGCGTTTTACCAGCGTGTTCTCGGCTTCACACTCGCATCAGAGCCAATCAGCCGAATGTGTGCGCTCAGTATCACAGCTCCTAAGAAACTGTACTCCGCACAGGACAGTTTCTGGTGCGACGAGTCGCGATCACATCGCGTGGGCCGCTAACCAGGTGCTGTTGCTGTTCAGGAAAGGGGGGGTCCGTACAGGCAACGGTTCATCCCTACGGGACGATTCCGCCGACTGACGGTGATGGGTTCCTGCACGTCGCCTTCTTTATCCGGCTTCACACTTCGAAATCTGGCAGGATCGCCTTCGACGATCCGGAGTGGATATCGAGAGTCTCGTGACCTGGCCTGAAGGGGGCCGTAGATCTACTTCCGAGATCCGGACAGCCACGTCATCGAGTTGAAGACGTCAAACTGGCATGGAAGAGAATCGCACTCTGGGTTTGAGCGTCAGTAACGACAGCTGCTCGCGACAGCTAGAGCTCGGTCCAGGACACGGAGAAAGCGGTTGAAGTGATCGTCAATATCGAGCAGGTCTGGAAAGAGCGATCGTAAAGCGCGCTGTGATAAGGTGGCCCGGCCATGAAGCGGACGGACACGTCGGCGCTCGTCGAACAGGCGCGGGCCGGTTCCGCCGGCGCGCTGGACGCGTTGTACGGACGTTGTGCCGGCAAGCTCCTGCCGCTGATTCGCCTCCGCATGGGGCGCTCCCTGCGAACAGAACTTGAATCGCGCGACATCCTGCAGGCGGTGCTGCTGAAGTCCTTCGAACGGTTCGAACAGTTTCACGGATCGGAAACGCGATCGCTGATGGCGTGGCTGGCGCGCATCGCCGAAAACGAGATCCGCGATCGCGCCGACTATCAGGGCCGCGGCCGTCGTGACGCCGCGCGCCGCGCACCGCTCGAGGAAGCCGAGGCGCTGCCAGGCCCCGTGCGCTCGGCGTTGACGCAGGCCATCCTCAACGAACAGGCCCGCCGCGTCGAGCAGGCCCTCGAAGCGCTCGCGGACGGCCACCGCGAAATCATCCTGCTGCGTCAGTTCGAGGAGCTGACGTTCCCGGAAATCGCGGCCCGGCTCGGCAAGACCGAGGATGCCTGTCGCATGGCGTTCGCGCGAGCGATGACCGCGTTGACGTTGCAGCTCGCGACGCGCACATGACGGTCGATTCCGATCTCGAACAGCGTTTCGCGCGGTTCGTCGAGCACCAGGTCCTGCACGGCACGCGCCTGTCGCTCGACTCGCTCGTGTCCGATCGCCCGCACCTCGCCGAGCCGCTCCGACGGCTGATCGACCTGTACGACAACCTGACGACGACCCTCGATGTCGGGCTCATGTCGCAGCCCGCGTGGGCCCTGGAGCCAGCGTTACCGGCCTTCGACGGATTTCGCACCATCGAGCGCGTCGGCGCGGGCGGCATGGGGCAGGTCTTCAAGCTGCAGGACGTCAAGCTCGAACGCATCGTTGCCGCGAAGGTCGTGCGCGCTGATCGCCGCGCGAACCTGCCGCTCGCCAATTTCCTTCGCGAAGCCCGCTCGCTCGCCCTCTTCAAAGATCGCCGTATCGTCCAGATCTTCGAGTTCCGGGCCGATTCGGATCCGCCGGTCATCATCATGGAGTTCGTCGACGGCTTCGAGCTCGGTCGCGTCGGGCCGTCGCTCGAGTTCCGGCAGCGCGCCCGCGTGCTCATCGAGGTCTGCGAGGCGCTGCAGCACGCGCACGATCTGGGCCTCCAGCACCGCGACTTGAAGCCGTCGAACATCATGCTGGACGAGGCGCTGTCGCCGAAGATCCTCGACTTCGGGTTGAGCGCGAGCGATCCGTCCACCGGTCACCTGATGGGCACACCGCAGTACCTCGCTCCAGAGCAGCTCGACCCGACACAGCCGATCGACGCACGAACCGATGTTTACGCACTCGGCGTGATCCTCTACGAGCTCCTGGCGGGCACGATGCCGTACGTCGGCAGCCAGACAGCTGAGCTCCACGATGCGATCCGACGACGTGAGCCGCGACTGCCGGTTGAGATCGACCCGCGTGTTCCCGAGCCGCTGCAGGCGGTCGCGCTGAAGGCCATGGAACGCCTGCCTGCTGATCGGTATCAATCGGCCGCCGAGATGGCGCTCGACCTTCAGCGCTATCTGGATGGCCGCCCGGTGCTCGGACGGCCGACGATATACGCGTCGACGCTCGGAACGCGATTGCGGCCGCACATCGATCAAATCGAGGAGTGGCTGCGCCTGAAGCTGATCTATCCGCACGAGGCCGAACGGCTGCGCGCGGCATACCGCCAGCTCGACGCGCGCGAGGACGACTGGATTGTCGAGAGCCGCACGCTGTCGTATTCGCAAATCGCGCTCTACCTTGGAGCGTTTCTGCTCGTGTGCGGAAGCCTCTTCTACTTCGGCGCGCACAGGTTCTACGACGCGGTGAAGGGCGTTGCGCGCCCCTTCCTCGTGCTCGCCGCGCCTTTTCTGGGCCTGAATGTCGCCGGCCGCTACCTGTACGGGCGCGAGCACAAGGCAGTCGCGGTCGCGTTCTTCCTGGCGGGTGTCGGCCTACTGCCGCTGTTTCTGCTGATCTGGTTTCACGAAACCGGTGTGTGGGTCGTCGCGAAAGACGTGCCGAATCAGATCTTCAACGACGGCTCGGTTTCAAATCGCCAGCTGCAGGTGACGATCCTGCTTGCGGGCGGCGTGGCTCGCGCTCCGTACGAAAACCGCGGCGCTCGCGACGGTGTTCACGTTCCTGCTCTTCTTGTTGACCCTGGCAGCGCTCGGCGATTTCGGCCTGCGAGAGTGGATTGAGGATGCCGATTTCGACAGTCTGGCGCTTCATCTCTGGCCGCTTGCCGTCGTGTACAGTCTGGTCGGCGGCTTCGCCGAACGGATCGACCGGTCGTGGTTCGCGCGCCCCGCATACGTCGCCGGCGTCCTCGTGGTTGTTGCGGTTCTCGATTTCCTGGCGCTCGATGGACGCACATTCCACTATCTCGGTCTCTCGATGCAGGCGCTTCAGGCGGCCAGTGTTTCCGACCCCACGCTGCTCGACACGCTCACGGCCCTCGCGTTGAACGGGATGGTCTTTTATGCCGCCGCCTCGCTCGTCGATCGGTACGGGTCGGAGCGGATGAGCGTAGCGGCGTGGCTTCTGTTCACCGTGACACCGTTCTCCGTCCTCGAGCCGCTTGGATATTTGAGCGGGACCGACGAGTACTCTCAGAAGTTCGACTGGCTCTATCTTGGCCTCGCACTTGGGATCGTTCTCATCAGCCACGTGCGCCAGCGTAAGAGCTTCTATTACGCAGGTCTGCTGAACACGGGAATCGGCCTCTACCTGATTGCGCAGCACCGCGACTGGTTCGACAAGCCGCTGTGGGCCGTCGCGGTGATCGTGTGTGGATTGCTCACCCTGGCCGCCGGCTTCGAGCTCGATCGACGCCAGCGAACGCGTTGACGGCCTTCCCACCTGGCCTACCTGCCCTATCTGCCCTTGTTCGCTTTCCCGAGCCAATGCCGTCCTTGATGAATGAAGGGATGGGAGGCGAATCATGGCGAAGGGTTTGCGGGCGTTGATGGTGGTTGCGGCGGCAGGGTGGGCGTCGGCCGCGTGTCTGACCAAGGAAACCTCGAACCACGTGTATCTGGACCCCGACGGCGCGCTGACGTGGTCGATTCTGCATCGCAATGTGTCGTCGGACGACAACGGAAGGGAAGCGCTGGATTACCTCAGCGCGGCGCTCCGCGACGATCACGGTGTCACGCGCGCGTTCAGAAAACTGGAACCTCTCGAGGTGTCGACCACGGTCCTGCGCGCTGAGCGGCCGTACTCGGTGCTGGCCGAGGCGCGGTTTGCCGGCATCGATTTCGTGGGACAGCGGATTCTGGATCTTGCTCAGACACGAGGCACGTCTACGTTGCGTCGCAACGGAGACGGGTCGGTGACGTGGATGCTCGTTGTCGACGATATAGAGTCCGACAACGACGGCCTCTTCGACACGCTCAACGACATCGACGACCTCTTCGACACGTTCACAATCGTCCTGACCGAGGGGCGATTTCTCGCGGCACAGGGGTTCAAGATCGCTGCTGACGAGGCCACGATCCTCGACGACGACGAGAGCGACGAGAGCGCGGAACATAAGGAAGGGGAGCCCATCGTGATCAGCCTGACGTGGACCACACGCGACTGAAATGACGGAGGACCGCCGCAACCCTGACCGCGAGGAATCGTGCGATTGCCGGCGGCGTGTCTCGCATTCCGCGTGCGCATCTTCACAATATGACTTCACAGAACAATCGTTGTCACAGGAGGAAGCAATGAAGAAACGGCACATTCTGATTGTCTGCTCGCTTGTTCTAACATTTCCTGAGCTTGCATGGACGCAGCAGGTTGTGTTGAGCGACGTCAAGGCAAGATTCAGCAAGAACGCGGCGGATCGGGTGTTGGTCGACAAGGATGCTGAGCTGATCGTTGATGACACCGCGCGGCACGTGATCGTGAAAAACGACGAGCACCCTCTGAATATCAGCTACGACGACATTCAGAGGATCGTGTTCGACGTAAGTACGCACATGCGTGGCGGGGTCATGGGCCAACTGGTGGGAGGCCTGGCCGGCGCCGCGATCTCAAGCAAGAAGGTACAGGACTACTGGTGTTACCTTGAATACAAGGGACCTGATGGCACGATGCGGTCGTACATGCTGGAAATCTCCAAGGAGTTGTCATCGAAGGTCATCGAAAAGATGCAGGCGGTTTTCGGCGCCAAGGTCACCGTCGCCGAGTTTGCGGAGAACGAGGCGGCGATCAAAAAGGAGACGTTGAAGGACCTGCAGTCTAAGCACGACCTGAAGGTGGATAAACGAACTCACCCGATGCCGGAGTTGAAGCCGGAAAAGGCTCTTGTCGTGATCGTCTGCCCTCCCCTGGCTGCACGAAACGCGGGTAAGGGCAATCAGTTCAAGCTCCATGCAAACGATCGCGTGGTGGCCGTCAACAAGATGGGCACCTACAGCTTCGCTTATCTCGATCCTGGCGACTACTTGCTCGTGTCGCAGACCGAAAACGCGAGCGGGCTCCGGATGAACCTGGAAGCTGGTAAGGATTACTACTTTCTGCAGGACACGTTCATGGGCGCGTGGAAAGCTCGCACTGCGCTTTCACGACACACGAAAGAGCTCGTGATGTACGAACTTAACGGGGCGCACTATGCGGACTGGAAACGCAAGTAGATTCTGCTATCGGGTTCGTTCGTACCAGCCTAACCCGCCGCTGAACCCGACGGCCGCCGGTGCAAGCGTGAGCGGCCCCGGGTTAGCGGCAATGCGTCTAGCCGGACCTTCTTTTTTTCAACCCTTCGAACGCGTCGCGAGGCAGTGTGACGCGGCCGGGGCCGCCGCCTCCATGCGCATCGTCGCCGTGAAAGTCCGACCCGCCCGTCACCGCCAGGCCGAGGCGCGCGGCGAGCGCCAGGTAGCGCTCCGTCGCCGCCCCGTCGTGATCGGTGTGATACGCCTCGAGGGCGTCGAGACCGGCGCCGGCGAATCCAGGCAGCCACTCGTCGTGCGCCACGAGCGCCGGGTGGGCCAGCGACGCGAGGCCACCGGCGTCGTGAATGCGTGAGAAGACCTCGTCGGGCGGAGCACCGATCCGCGGGACGAAGGCCGGGCGGCCCCGCGTCAGCCAGCGATCGAACGCTTCGTTGGTGGTGGTGACGTGGCCGGCGGCGACCAGTGCGCGCGCGATCCAGGGACGGCCGACCGAGGTGAACGAATCGGCCAGCCCCGGCGCGAGAATGGCATCCGCGTCGAGCGGCACGCCGCACGCCGACAGGCGGGCAATCATCTGGCGCACACGTTCCACGCGGCGTTGGCGCTGTTCGGCGAGAAAGGCCTCGAGCGCCGCCGAATGTGGGTCGAGAAAATACCCGAGCACGTGGACGTCGGCGCCGTCGACGACGGCGGTGATTTCGATGCCGGGGACGAACTCGATGCCGTGCGCGGCGCAGGCCGCCGAGGCGGCGCCGGCGGCGCCGGTCGTGTCGTGGTCGGTGACGCTCAGCACCGTCACCCCGGCGGCCGAGGCGCGGGCCACGAGGCCGGCCGGCGTCAGGCGTCCGTCGGAAGCGGTGGTGTGGGTGTGAAGATCGATCAACGCGTTCGCGCGGATGATTCGCGCCGCCTCGCGTGGACCGGTCGATGCGCTTTGCCGTGGGCCCGGCGGGCGGGTTTCGGCGAACCCAGGCGCTCGCCGAGCGCGCGGTACTCGTGAATCAGCAGATCGAGGTGCACCTTCTCCTCGTCGGCGAACTCGAGGAAGATCTGCTTGCCCTCGGAGTCTTCGAACCGTTCGCCGTAGCGCTTGAAGAACTTGTGCGACCGCCGCTCGCACTTGATGCCGATGAGCAGCGCCTGCTGGTCGTCGACACCGCGGCCGAGCGTCTCGGTGCCTTCGGCGAAGATGCCGTGCGCCGCGCCCTTGAAGAACAGAAAGGTCGGCCGCGACTCGAGCAGCGGATCCTGGGCGACGAGCTCGGCGTACCGCTTCTCGAGCGTGCCCAGGTGCTCGCGCTCCTCGCCGGCCAGTTTCTGGAACACCGAGCGGCCGCGCGCGTCGCTCGTCAGGCCGGCGGCGCGCGTGTAGAACTCGAGGCCGCTCCGCTCGGTGGCAATCGCCACGCGCAGCGCGTCGCGCGCGAATACGAGCGCCGTCGTCGCGCCGTCGACAGGCGCCGACGCGCGCCCCGTGCGGCACTCCTCGCACGTGCCGGTGATCTGCACCACGGTCTGCGCCGGCGTGAAACTCCTGGCGAGGGCAATCTCTTCGACGAACGATTCGATGTCCGAGCTCAGAAACTCGGACGAGCGGTGGCAGGTGTTGCAGACGAAATGAAAATGGCGTGGATGCCGGTACGACGGCTCGAACCGCGAGCGGCCCTCGCCGAAATCCACTTTGCGCGCGATGCCCGCGCCCACCATCCACTGAAGCGTGCGATAGACGGTGGCCCGCCCGATCCCGGGATCTTCCTTGCGAACGAGGTCGCACAAGTCGTCTGCGCTCAGGTGGCCTTCCTGGCGGACGAAGGTGCTCAGAATGCGATCGCGTTTGCTGGAGCGCTTGCCGCCCGCGGGACGCAGGCGTTCGATGTCGGGAAGAGGGCGGTCCATCAGACCAGTCAATCAGGTAATCGAGTAATTGGGTAATTGGGCAGTTGGGTAATTGATTGGTGGATTGACGGTCAATCGTTCAATGCAATTACCCAATTACCCGATGACCCGATGACCCGATTGCTCTGGTCACTCCGTGCTGAACGACTGTCCGCACCCGCACGTCGACGTGGCGTTGGGGTTCTTGATCGTGAAGCCGCCACCGGTCACCGTGTCGACGAAGTCCACTTCGGCGCCGTTCAGGTAGCGAATGCTGATCGGATCGACAAACAGCTTTACGCCGTGCGATTCGTAGACCTCATCAGCCGCGCCCTGGCCGTTCTCTTCGATCATGAGCCCGTACTGGAAGCCTGAGCACCCGCCGCCCTGCACGAACACGCGCAAGCCGCTACCGTCCTTGTGCTCTTCCACCAGCAATTCGTTGATCTTCGCCGCAGCCACTTCCGATACGTTGATCATTGAGAGTTCTCCTCAGGTAACGCTCCATTATACCATTGGCGTTCCATGCCCTTTGTCGCCCTCGAGCCGGCCACGCGCCAGTCCCGGCTGGCCGAGGCGTCCAGGCGATGGGACGCCCTGCTCGTCTCGCGGCCCGATCTCGCTCCCGCTATCGCACTCCAGCATAAGCTGATCGGCCTCGTCGTCGACCTCGCCGACGTCATCGAGCACGGCCGGCTCCCGCGCCTGTCGCTCCCGCCGAAGTATCTGGCGGCCAAGCTGGCGCGTGGCGTTCCTGCCCTCGCCGGAGAGCCGATTCCGATGCCCGTCGCCGTGCTGAAGCCGACGCTCCTCCGCCTGTGTGAAGAGCTCTCGGCGGGCGGCGCGGGCGAGGCCGCCGACCACATCAAGGCCGCACTCGATGAGGCGCGGCTGGACGCGGGGTCGTTGCTGACAGCGTCTCTGACGCGCGATCAGCAGGCCATCCGCACGGGCGCCGCGCACCGCGGTCTGGCGGCGGACCTCGTCTGGCTGGTCGCGGAGCTCGCGGTGAGCCCGTTCGTGTACGCGCTGCAGCAGGCGGTCTTCGGGCCGGCTGCGAGCGACGCCACGCTCGCCGACGCCCTCGGGGGCTGGACGGGCGGCTTCTGCCCCGCGTGCGGGTCGTGGCCGGCCGTCGCCGAAGTCGTGTCGGGCCGCCGCGTGCTTCGCTGCTCCTTCTGCGCGTTTGCGTGGGAGCTCCCGCGGCACGGATGCGTGTACTGCGGCGAAGAAGGCGCGAAGTTCGTGACCGCCACGCCCGATGCCCAGATGATCGACACCCGGAAGCACCGCCGCGTGGAGATCTGCAACGCCTGCCGCTCGTACATGAAGGCCGTCGACGTCACCGGGCTCTCGCCGTTTCCCCTCGTGGCGCTGGCCGACCTGGAAACGATGGACCTCGACATGTCCGCCATCGAGCGCGGCTACTCGCGCCCGCCGCTCAAGGATTTCACGCGGCGGACGTGATCTGTCGAATCAGCAGTGTAGGCAGGACTAAAGTCC
>MEKT01000191.1:13110-146330 GCA_001767435.1 Acidobacteria bacterium RIFCSPLOWO2_02_FULL_65_29
GGAAGATCACCGTGCCGAGCGACTGGCTGCGGAAGGCGTCGCGGTAGATCGGCGTGAGGGCGATCGTCGCGCCGGGCCGCCGTCTCACGACGAGCGACCGGCCCTCCACGGCCGTCGTGAGTGTCGTTTCCGCTTCATCCGAGTGGTACACGCCTTCGAGCGCCTTCAGCTCGTCGGCGGAAGGCGCGGCCGGCGGGACCTTCTCGAAGGCATCTAGCCCGCCGTTGCCGTGCACGTCCTCGAACGGCATCAGGGTGTGGAAGCCGTCTTTCTCCTCCGAATACGCGATCGCGCGATCCGTCACGACACGCGTGTGGTCGTCGCGCCAGGACGTGCGCGTCATGCCGGGTGCAGCGAACAGTCGCGCGCGGGTGAATTCCGCCAGCGACATCCCGCTCACGCGAGACACGATGATCGCCGCCAGATTGAAGCCCGTGTTGCTGTACGACCAGCGCGTGCCCGGCGTGAAGTTGAGGTCCTTCTGGCGCGAGACGATGTCGAGCACGTGCGCGTGCGTGTAGGCACGCGTGGTGCGCGGCCAACCGGCGATGCCGGCGACGCTGCCCCAGTCGCGCAGGCCGCTCGTGTGCGTGAGCATGTGTCGGATCGTCGGCGGCGGGCGGTAGTCGGGAAGCTCGGGGATGTACGTCCGCGCTGAATCGTCGAGTGAGAGCTTGCCGTCGCGCGCAAGGAGCAGGACGGCCGCCGCCGTGAACTGCTTCGACACGGACCCGGCCTCGAAGATCGTGTCGGGCCTGTTCGGCACGCCGTGTTCGAGGTCGGCCATGCCGTAGGCCTTGCTCAACACCGTCCTGCCGTCCTGGGCCACGCCCACCGCGCAGCCCGGCGTGGAGGAGGTCCATTTCGCGAAGAGCGCGTCGACCCTGCGTTCGCGCGCATCGGGCGCCTGCGCCCCGGCCGGCGCCGGACTCGAGGCCATCCACACCAGGGCGGCAAGTACCGCCGCAGAGAGCGCAATCGAACGGTAGCTCATCATGACGCGCCTCCATCGTCTGAACATAGGCCGGGTCTTTTCGGACCGGCTCGGAAGCGGGGCCAGGCCCGGCCGCGTCAGGCCGGCAGGCCGTTCTTCAACACGCCCTGCATCGCCTCGACAAACGTATCGATCTCTTCGAGCGGCGTGTAGATATTCGGCGTCACGCGCAACCCTCGGTAGCTGAGGCTGGGCGTCTTGACATTCTCGTGACCCACGGTGTTGATGACGATACGGTACTTGTCCCACAGGTGCGGGACGAGCCTGTTCGAGTCGACGCCATCGATCGACACGACCGCGAGACCCCACGTCTGGCCCGGCTCGAGGCTGGAGTGCAGCTTGATCCGCGGGTTCTTCTTCAGCTCGTTGGCCCAGCGCAGCGTCAGGTGGCGCAGACGCGCCGCCTTGCGATCGATGCCGATCGCCTGCTGGAACGCGACGGCCTCGTTGATGGCGGCTTTCGTGGCCGCGGGGCTCGTGCCGATTTCTTCGAACTTCCGGATGTCACTCGCGCGTCGCTCCGGCGCGGCCTGCATCGGCCAGGTCGAGGCAATACGATCCCGCCGCACGTAGAGGAGTCCCGTGCCGAGCGGCGCCAGCAGCCACTTGTGCAGGCTGACGCCGTAGAAGTCCATCTCCAGGTCGCGCAGCTTGAACGGGAAATGTCCGAGCGCGTGCGCGCCGTCGACAATCGTCGTGATGCCGCGCTGCCGCGCCATCCGGCTGAGCTCGCGAACGGGAAAAAGCTGCCCCGACTGGTTGGTGATGTGGCAGAAGTGCAGCACTTTCGTCCGCGGTGTGATCGCGCGCTCGAAACGCTCGACCAGATCGGCCTGCGTGGTCGGGCACGGAAAATCCAGCCGCGTCACCCTGATCCTGTCGCGCCGTGCGCGCTGGTCCCACGTCGTCAGCATCCGGCCGTAGTCCTGCTCGGTCGTGACGATCTCGTCGCCGGCCTCGAGGTCGAGACCGTTCTGCGCGATCTGGAGCGACTCGCTCGCGTTGCGCGTGATGGCCAGCTCTTCGGGATCGGCCCCGAACTCGGCTGCGAGCCGCCGGCGAGCCGTTTCGATGTTCCGCTCGATCAAGCCGCGATGGTAGGCGGGCGCCTGGTTCGAGATGTCCATGTACCGCTTGCACGCCTCGTGCACGACCGTCGGACTGGGGCACTGATTGCCGTTGTTGAGATTGATCAGCGTGCGATCGAGAGAGAACGCAAACTGGATCTCGCGCCAGTACGTCTCGTCGGCCGCGATCTCCTCGGGTGAACGGTCGTCGACCGCCGCGGTGGCGGCCGCGACCTCTTCGATCCCGTAGCTGCGCGTGGCAAACGCCGCCCCCGCCGCAGCGCCGGCCAGCCGTAGGACAGAACGTCGGCTCAACATGGTGACCTCCTCGGAACGTCGATTGTCAGTGGGCAGTGTAGCAGGGCCGGGGCCTACGCGCCGATCGTCTCCAGCCGCTTCCCCGATTCCTGCTCGAGGTCCTTGTGCAGGCTGTTGCCGTGCGCGTCCATCGTGACGATGGCGGGAAAGTCTTTCACGGTGAGGTGCCACATGGCTTCCGGCGTGCCGAACTCCAAGAGCGACACGCCGTCGACGCCGGTGATCGCGCGCGCGTAGAACTGCGCCGCGCCGCCGATGGCGTTGAGATACACGGCACCGTGCTCCTCGAGCGCGGCGAGGGTCTTCGCGCCCATGCCCCCCTTGCCGATGACCGCGCGGACGCCGTAGCGCCTGATGATCTCGCCCTGGTACGGCTCCTCGCGGATGCTCGTCGTGGGCCCCGCGGCGGTGATGCGCCAGCGGTCGCCATCTTTGACGACCACGGGTCCGCAGTGGTAGAGGACGCCGCCGCGCAGATCGACCGGCGGGTCGTTCTTCATGAGGTGCGAATGCACGGCGTCGCGGCCCGTGAACATCGGACCCGACAGCATCACGACGTCGCCGACCTTGAGCGATCGGATCTGTTGCTCGCTCAATGGCGCCTCGAGCGCGATCTCGCGGCCGGTGCGCACGAAGCCAGCCTGATCGAGCATCGGAATAATTGGATGCGCGGGATCGCGGTAGAGCCACCTGGTGATCGCGCCGGTCGACGCGTCGAGCACGACGCCAAGTCTGCGGAAGGCCCAGCAGTCGTAGGCGACCGACACGAAAAAGCTTGCCGGCAGGCGGTTGAGCGCGCCGACCTTGCAGCCGATGAGCGTGACTTTGCCGCCGAAGCCCATCGCGCCGATCTCGAGGTCGTTGACCGACCCCATGATCGAGGCCTCGAGCTCGGCCAGCCGCGAATCAGCGTTCACGTCGTCCAGCGTGCGGAAGAGCTGTTCCTTGGCGTGCGCGTAGCCCGACGTGCGATCGCCGCCGATGCACACGCCGACCGCGCCGGGGCTGCACCCCTTGCCCTGCGCCGCCCACACGGCGTGCAGGATGCATTTCTTCACGCCGTCGAGCGTGCGGTCGGCGCGGCCGAGATGAGGCAGCTCGACCGGCAGCGAGTACTGTGCGTTGGTATTCTCGCACCCGCCGCCCTTGAGAATGAGCTTGACCTCGATGTCGCCGCGCTCCCATTGATCGAAATGAATGATCGGCGTGCCTGGTCCGAGGTTGTCGCCGGAGTTCTTCCCGGTGATCGAATCGACCGAGTTCGGCCTGAGCTTTCCCCGGCGTGTCGCCTCGGCGACCGCGGCCCGAATCTGCTCGCGCATCCGGATCTGGTTCGCGCCAGGGGGCACGTGCACCTCGAAGGTCGGCATGCCGGTGTCCTGGCAGATCGCGCCCTCGTTGTCGGATGCCAGGTCAATGTTCTGCGCAATGATGGTCAGCGCCTGCGACGCGCGCGTGCCGGCCGGCTCGGCCGCGACCGATGTCCTCATCGCGGCGCGCACGTCGGGCGGAAGATCGGTCGACGTCGTCACGATCAGTTGGAGCACGCTGTCGAAAAAGTGGGGAAGCATAATGTTGTAGTGCAGGTCTTTAGACCTGCCTGCGCCTGCCTACTATAATCGTACATTGCCCGCCATGAATTACCGCACCGAACGCGACACGCTGGGCGAGCTGCAGGTGCCCGCCGAGGCGTACTACGGCGTGCAGACCGCGCGGGCCGTCGAGAACTTCCCCATCAGCGGGCTCACCGCCCCCGCCGATCTCGTCATCGCAACGATCCTTGTCAAGAAGGCCGCCGCGGAGGCCAATGCGGCCCTCGGCCGGCTGTCGCACGACGTCGCCTCTGCCATCGTCTCGGCGGCCGACGACATTCTCGGCGGCCGGCTGCGCGACCAGTTCGTCGTGGACGTGTACCAGGCGGGCGCCGGGACCTCGCACAACATGAACGCCAACGAGGTGCTGGCCAACCGCGCGGGCGAGGTGCTGGGCGAGCCGCGAGGCACCTACGCGCGCGTGCATCCGAACGATCACGTCAACATGAGCCAGTCGACCAACGACGTGTTCCCGACGTCGACTCGCCTGGCACTGCTCCTGGGCGCGGGCGGCCTGGTGCAGGCGGCGCTCGATTTGACTGCGAGCCTCGAAGAAAAGTCCCGCGCCTTTGCCGGCATCCTCAAGACGGGGCGCACGCACCTGCAGGACGCCGTGCCGATGACGCTCGGTCAGGAATTCGGCGGCTACGCGGCCTGCCTTCGGCGCGGCGCCGATGACGTGGCGCGGGCCTCAGAACAACTGCTGGAGCTGAACCTCGGCGCAACCGCCGTGGGCACGGGACTCAACGCCGGCGAAGACTATCGGCGGCTCGCGGTGGACAACCTGCGGCGGTACACGAATCTCGCGGTCAGGCCGGCCGACAATCTTTTCCGCGTCACCCAGAGCATGGGCGACGTGCTGGCGTACTCGGGCGCGATGCGCAGACTGGCGGTGGAGCTCAACAAGATCGCCAGCGACTTGCGCCTGTTGAGCATGGGACCGCGCGCCGGTCTCTCCGAGATCTCGCTTCCCGCTGTGCAGCCCGGATCATCGATCATGCCCGGCAAGGTGAACCCCTCCGTGCCCGAGATGGTCAACCAGGTGTGCTTCCAAGTGATCGGCTGCGACACGACGGTCGCGCTTGCCTGCGATGCGGGCCAGCTCGAGCTCAACGTGATGATGCCCGTGATTGCCTGGAACGCCCTGCACGCCTCCTCGATCCTGCGCGAATCCATGAAAGCCCTGCGCGGTCGGACCGTCGAAGGCATCGTCGCCCACGCAGAGCGGGCGTGCGAGCTGCTCGATAGAAGCACAGCCGTGGCCACCGCGCTCAGTCCCTACATCGGGTATGCCCTGACGGCGGAGGTTGCGAAAGAATCGGTTCGAACCGGGAAGTCGATTCGAGAGATCGTTCTCGAGCGTGCTCTGCTGGAGAAGACGCGGCTGGACGAGATTCTGTCGGCCGACGCCATGACGCGTGGGGGGATCATGGGCGGGAAGAAGGACGTATGAGTGGGCAGGCGACAGGCTGGGCAGGCTAGCCAGGAGATCGGGCAGGCGGGCCAGACAAGGCGAGCGGGGACGAAGAGCGCGACGAGAGGAAAGATTCGTGACCAGGCATGCGACGTGGGTTCTTGTGTGCGTCTTTGTCGGAGCAGGCATTCCCCTGCCGGCCCCGCCAGCCCTTTTCGCACTGCCCGCCCTTTTCGCCCTGCCTGCCCTGCCTGCCCTTTCCGCCCTGCCTGCCCTGCCTGCCCTTTCCGCCCTGCCAGCCCTTTCGTCGCAGCAATCCCCGAGCGGCCGCCTCTTCCCTCCGCAGGATCTCAGCCTGCTCGAGGCGCCCGATCGCGACGAGTGGCAGAAGCCCGACCTCATCATGGACGAGCTCCAGATCGCGGACGGGTCGCGTGTGGCCGATCTGGGAGCCGGCGGCGGCTGGTTCACGATCCGGCTCGCGCGGCGCGTGGGGCCGAACGGTCTTGTGTACGCACAGGACATTCAGCCGCTGATGATCGAAGCCATGAGCCGGCGCGTCGAGCGAGAGGGATTGCGGAACGTCGTGCCCGTGCTGGGAACGGCCACCGATCCGAAGCTCCCCCAAACCGGGGAGCTCGACGCGGTGCTCATCGTCGGCGCGTTTCACGAGATGGACGATCCGGCGCGGCCCGAGATCATTCTCACATTGCTCGACTCGGTGGCGCGAGCGCTCAAGCCGCAAGGCCGGCTGGGCATCGTCGACTTCACGCCCGGCGGAGGCGGCCCCGGCCCGGCGGCCGACGAGCGTGTCGATCCCGAGACGGTGACCAAGGCAGCGGCCCGAGCCGGGTTCAGGCTGCAGAAACGCGAGACGATCCCGCCTTTCATCTTCCTGCTGGTCTTCGGCAAGAGCGGCGCGCCGCCGACCGCACGCTGACACGCGCCCGACTGCCATGCGTTCCGCACTGACCATTGCCGGCAGCGATTCGGGCGGAGGCGCCGGCATTCAGGCGGATCTCAAGACGTTTGCCGCATTCGGCGTCTACGGTACGAGCGCCGTCGCGGCCATCACCGCGCAGAACACCATGGGCGTCACCGCGGTCATGGCGGTGTCGGCGGATCTGGTGACCGCGCAGATCGCGGCCGTCGCTTCAGACATCGAGCTGCACGCGACGAAGACCGGCATGCTGGCCACCGCAGCCATTGTCGAAGCCGTGGCGGCGGCGATCGAAGAGCTGGATCTCCCCAACGTGGTCGTCGACCCTGTCATGGTGGCGAAGAGCGGCGAACGGCTGCTCGACAACGAGGGCATTCAGGCGCTGCGCATGGAGCTGCTGCCGAGAGCACTCGTCGTGACGCCGAACATCCCCGAGGCCGAAGTCTTGAGCGGCCTTCGCATCAGCTCACTGGACAGCGCGCGCGACGCCGCGCGCAGGATTCAGGAGCTCGGGCCCGCCGCCGTCGTGATCAAGGGCGGGCACGGCACGGGCGACGAAATCATCGACCTGTTGTTCGACGGCGAGCAGTTTCACGAATATCGAACACCGCGTCTCGCCACGCGCCACACGCACGGGACCGGCTGTACCTTTGCGTCCGCGATTGCCGCGTCGCTCGCGCACGGCCATCCCCTGACCGAAGCCACCCGCCGCGCCCAAGCCTACGTGGCCGGCGCCATCCGCCACGGCCTGGCGATCGGCCACGGTCATGGGCCGCTCGATCATTTCTGGCAGACGCGAGCGCGAGAGAGCCCGCCGATGTGACAGGCGGTTAAGCTGCCTGGGTGAGAACCCGTTCTATACTGAAGAGGATGATTCCGCTTCTGGCGATCGGGCGCGAACCGCTTGTGCTGGCGCTGCTTGTGGCCGCCGTGACCGATCGACAGGGGGATGCAGCCGGCGCCGACGGCGGCGTGGCGGCGTTTCTGGGCGTGGTCCGCAACCATAACGCCGGCAGAAGCGTCCGATATCTCGAGTACGAAGCCTACGAGCCGCTGGCCGTGCGCTCGTTCGAGCGGATTGCGGGCGAGGTGGCGGCGCGCTGGCCGGGCGTGCGTCTCGCGCTGCATCACCGGATCGGACGGCTCGAGATCGGCGAAGCCAGCGTCGCGATCGCCGCCGCGTCGGCCCATCGTGCCGACGCGTTTGCCTCCTGCCGGTACACGATCGAGCGTGTCAAGCAGATCGCGCCGATCTGGAAGCGGGAGTTCTTCGACGGCGGCGACGTGTGGATTGAAGGCGCCGCGGCCGACCCAGACGATGAGGTCGCGAGGGCGAAGGCCGAGCGTGCCGCATGCGCGTGACGGTTCGCCTCTTCGCTCGGCTTCGAGATATCACCGGAGCGTCCGAGATCGGCCGCGACGTGGCGCCTGGCGCGACCATCGGATCGATCTGGCGGGGCCTGGTCGCGGAGTTTCCCGATCTCGCCGGGTACGAGCGGTCGATCTCGAGCGCCGTGAACACCGACTACGCGCGGATGGACCATCCGGTCGATGACGGCGACGAGGTGGCGTTTTTACCACCCGTTTCTGGAGGATAAGACGATCAACGCAGAGGCCGCAGCGATCGCAGAGAATCGGAAGTCACATTCTGTGAAGTCTGCGTGCTCTGCGTTGATGTCGTAGCGTGATGTTTGACAAGCTGTCGGCGACCGAACGCCAATACGACGAGGTGCTCGCGAAGCTCGGCTCGGCCGAGATCCAGAGCGATCCGTCCGAATACCGCAGGCAGGCCAAGCTCCTCTCGGAGATCGAGCCGCTCGTGGCGCGGTTCCGCGAGTACCAGACCGTCACGCGCGACATCGCGCAGACAGAAGAGCTCGCCGCCAGCGCCGACGCCGACATGCGCGAGCTGGCCCAGGAGGAGCTCAAGGGGCTCGTGGCCCGGCGCGAGACGCTCGTCGCCGAGATGAAGCAGCTCCTGGTACCCAGAGATCCCAACGACGAAAAGAACGTCGTCCTCGAAATCCGCGCGGGCGCCGGCGGCGACGAGGCCGCTCTGTTCGGCGCGGAGCTCTTCCGGATGTACAGCAAGTTCGCCGAGCGCCAGGGCTGGAAGGTCGACGTGATGTCGATGAACGAGACCGGTGTGGGCGGCATCAAGGAAGTCATCGCCACGATCGAGGGCCGCGGCGTCTACAGCAAGCTGAAGTACGAGAGCGGCACGCACCGCGTGCAGCGCGTGCCGGCGACCGAAGCCAGCGGCCGCATTCACACCTCCGCCGCCACCGTCGCCGTGCTCCCGGAAGCCGAGGAGGTCGACGTCCAGATCAACGAAAAGGACCTCCGGGTCGACACCTTCTGCTCGAGCGGGCCCGGCGGCCAGAGCGTCAACACGACGTACTCCGCCGTCCGCATCACGCACATTCCCACCGGCGTCGTCGTCTCCCAGCAGGATGAAAAATCGCAGATCAAGAACCGCGCGAAAGCCATGAAAGTGCTGCGGTCGCGCCTGTACGAAATGGAGCTGCGCAAGCAGCAAGAAGCCATCGCGAAGGATCGGCGCAGCCAGGTGGGCAGCGGAGACCGATCCGAGAAGATCAGGACCTACAACTTTCGCGACAACCGGATCACCGATCACCGCGTGAACTTCAGCACGCATCAGCTCACCAACGTGCTGAACGGCGACCTTGGCGAACTGCTCGACCACGTCATCACGTTCTTCCAGTCCGAGAAGCTCAAGGACGCGACCACAGTATCCTGAGGGCTGGCATGGCAGGCGGGCCTGGCAGGGCGGGCGGGGCAGGCAGGCCGGGCACGGCAAAATCCCGACGACCGGCGCGAACCCACCTCCAGGTCACGCCAATGAGCAGCATCCAGGAACGCGTCGCCGCAGCGCGTCACCGTCTGCGCGAAGCCGGCATTCCCTCCGACGAGGCCGATCTCGACGCGCGCCTCCTCGCGCAGCGCGCCCTCGGATGGGATGCGGCGCGGTTGCTCACGCGCGCGAATGAGCAGGAGCCTGCTGGCTTCCTCGACGAGTACGGCACGCTCGTCACCAGGCGCGCCGCGCGGGAGCCGATGGCGTACGTCCTCGGGCGGCAGGAGTTCTGGGGCCTCGAGTTCGAGGTATCGGCCGCCGTGCTGATTCCGCGGCCCGAAACCGAGCTCATCGTCGACGCCGCACTCGAGACGTTCGCGGATCCGATCGCCACGATCGACATCGCCGACATTGGGACGGGCAGCGGATGCCTGGCGGTGACGCTCGCCCACGAACGCCCGAATGCCCGCGTCGTGGCCAGCGACGTCTCGGGAGCCGCGCTCGGGGTTGCGCAACGGAACGCCGCGCGACACGGTGTCTCCTCGCGGGTTCAATTTCTCGAGGCGGATCTTCTTGGAGGGACCGCGCAACCTTTCGATCTGATCGTATCGAATCCGCCGTACGTGCCCGAACGCGACCGGGCGACGCTTCAGCCCGAAGTTCGCGATTACGAGCCGCCGGCGGCCCTCTTCGCTGGAGACGATGGCCTCTCGGTGATCCGGCGGCTGGTGGACGAGGCCGCGCCACGGCTCAAGCCGAAGGGCTTCGTGATCTTCGAGTTCGGTTTCGGCCAGGCTGACGCCGTGCGGACGTTGGTCGCGCGCGCGCTGGACCTGAGTCTGCTCGAGGTGCGCAATGATCTACAAGGCATTCCGAGAGTGGCGATCGCACGGAGAAGTTCACAGTCGACAGTTCAGTTAACAGGACTGTCAACTGTCAACTGTTGACTGTAAACTTCGGCGCATGAACTGCCTGTTCTGCAAGATCATCAACCGCGAGATTCCGAGCTCCATTGTCTACGAGGACGATCGCCTGCTCGCCTTCAACGACATCAATCCCCAGGCGCCAACCCACGTGCTCGTGATTCCGAAGAAACACGTCGAGTCGCTGAACGACCTTCAGCCGGGAGACGATGAGCTGATCGGCGAGCTCGTTCGCCGCGCGGCGGCAATCGCGGGCGAACGCGGCATCGCGGCCGGCGGTTTCCGGACCGTGTTCAACACGAATCGCGATGCGGGACAGACAGTGTTCCACGTCCACTTGCACCTGCTCGGCGGACGAAACATGGCGTGGCCGCCGGGATGAGCGTGGAATTTGAGGATTTGAGGATTTGAGGATTTGAGGATTTGAGGATTTGAGGACTTAGAGAGATTTGACGATTTGTTACCGTTTTATCAGCGTGGGCCAGTTGACCACGACGCTCAGCGGTTCCGAACCTTCGTCTGGAATGGCCACCAGAAAGCGCTGGGCATCGCGCGAGATGACGAATTGATCCTCGACGGCGACGGTGCGGATACTTGTCTGGAAGAGCGGCTTGACCACTCCCACCTCAAACTCAGCCGACTGATGAGCTTCCGCCGACATCATCGTGCCGTCGAGTGCCAGATACAGAATTTCGTTCCCATCCGCGCGCCAGCGCGGCTGCCCACCGCCGTTAATCGACACACGCGTTCGGCGCCCCGGGCCGGCAAACGGCTGGACGTACACTTCGAATCGACCGGACTCGCTCGAGATGTACGCCAACCATCGCCCGTCAGGCGACAGCTGCGGTTCGTCCTCGGGGAAGCGCGTCTCTCGCCACCGAAACGGCTTCCCATCGGCGAGCGGGAGGATCCAGATATCTGGCGGATTGCCCTCGATGTAGACGACCAAGCGTCCGTCGCGCGAGACATCTTCCACGAACGTGCTGTTCGGCGTCTTCAGAAGAAGCTCATCGGTTCCTCCGTCTCGTGAGACGCGATACACGTCGTACGCCCCGCCACGATTGGAGCGGTAGAACACATCACGCCCATCGGCCGACCATATCGGTATGCCCCCGCCTTCGGACGTCAGGCGCGAGGCAACGCCGCGCGCGATGTCCATCAGCCAGATGTCTGAGGTTCCGGTCTGAGAGTCGATACTAGTCGATACGTTGAAAGGCCAGCTGCTTCTCGTCAGGTGAAACCGAAAACTGCGAGTACATGTCTGGCTCGCCGACGGCGCCGAGCCGCCGACCGCTTCTGTCGAACCAATGGAGGCGGCTCGTCCTGACAGCGCCTGCTCGGTACACGAGGACGCCGTTGCTGGACGCCGAAAATGCCGCGTTACCGCCCGAAGCAGCGATGATGTTCTCGGCGATCGCGATGGGCGCGCCGGTCAGCTCGCCGGTAAGGATGTCGAAGGTCTGTGCGCTCAATGTGAAGCCGCGAACGAACAGCAGAAATCCCTGGGCGTAGACGGGTTTAGAGATTGCTCCAGCCACAAGACGACGAGCCTGCCCGGATTCGAGCGACGTCTGGTAGAGGCCGTCCGGCTGGTGAAAAACAATGGACTTACCGTCAGCTCCAGCACCAGCGCTCGAATGCCGTTGCTCTCTTCGAGTCCGTGAATGGCTGCGATGTTCTGATGATTCAGCGAGGCGAGCACCTGCGCTTCGCGCTGAAATCGCGCCAGTCGATCGGGATCCGAGGCAACGATCTCCGGTAGAATTTTCAGCGCGACGTCGCGACCGAGCTTCGTGTCGCGCGCGCGGTACACCTCGCCCATGCCGCCCGCGCCAATCAGCGCGAGGACTTCATACGGGCCGAGACTGGATCCAATGGCGAGCGGCATGGGCTCGGGGTCAGCTTTCTTGCAATGCCGGCGGGGCCCCACCCCCGCCGGGTTCTGACGCTGATGCCTCGGCTCCCGCCTCGGCATGGCCGCCGGCGCTCATGCCGCCCACGCCGATCAGCGCGAGGACTTCATACGGGCCGAAACTGGATCCGATGACGAGCGGTATGGGCTCGGGGTCCAGATTATAGGGATCTTTTCGTGCTTTCGTGTTTTCGTGGCCAATGAGTGTCCGTGGGGCTCGACAATTCTCAACTCCTCGCCAAATCCTCAACTCTTCAAATCCTCAATTCCTCAAATTCCAGTGTCTTCCGTGTATGGCCCGGCAACGACGATGGTGGCGCGCGCCGGGTCAAGGGCTTCCTTCGCCGCCTCGTGCACCTCGTCCAGCGTGACCGCGCCCAGGATTCCCGGGAGCCGGCGGTCGTAGTCCAGGCCGAGGCCGAAGAACTCCATCGCTTGCAAAAAGTTCGCGATGCCCGCGTTGGCCTCGAGCGCCCGCGGCATCGATCCGACCAGATACTGCTTCATCTCCCGCAATTCCTTGTCGAAGAGGCCGTCGATTCGCAGCCGCGTGAGCTCGTCGTCGATCGAGCTGATGGCGCGTTCGACGTTGGCCGAGCTGACGCCGGCGCGGATGACGAGCGGCCCTTCGAGAACGTTCGCGTCGAGCGCGCTCGACACGTGGTACGCCATGCCTTGCCGCTCGCGAATGCTGTCGCCCAGCCGTCCACCAAGCGCGTACTGGCCGAGCGCGACGTTCATCAGCCAGTAGGCATAGTAGGCAGGGTCGGTCCGGGCAATCGTCGTGAAGCCGTACGCGATCTCTGTTTGCGCCTTGTTCATCATCGGGATCACGTGGCGCCGGCGAGCCGCCGATCGCGCCACCGGGGGAAGCGGCACGGGCGCGGGCCTGGCGGCACGCCATCCTCCGAACACGCGGTCGGCCGCGTCGAGCGCACGGCCCGCGTCGACGTCGCCGACGATCACGGCCGAGAGCTCGCTCGGCGCGAACCGCGCCGCGTGCAAGGCCAGGAGCCGCTCGCGCGTGAGCCCCTCGACGATCTCGACACTGCCCTTCGTCCGTCGTCCGTACGGATGCTGCTCTCCGTACAGCAGTGCCATCAGGCCCTCGGTGGCGCGCACCGCAGGGCTGTCGTCGTCCTGCTTGATAGCGGAGACGACTTCACCCTTGCGCGTGGCCAGCTCGTGTTCGGGCACCGTCGGCGCCATCAGCACGTCGCCGAGGAGCGCGAGGATGTCCTCGAAATCCTTCGCCAGGCACGTGCACACGACCGAGAACAGGTGGCGTGTAACGTTGATGGTGAGCGAGATGCCGCGGCCGTCGATTTCCTCGGCAAGGGCGTCGGCGCTGCGGCGGGCGGTGCCCCGATCGATCACACGCGCGAGCAAATACGACGCGCCCGGCGCGTCCGGCGGATCGCAGATTGATCCCGCGCGCACGGCGAGGTTGAGGGCCACTGCTGGGGTCTTGCGCGTCTCCTTGGCGAGGACGACGACGCCATTGTCGAGCGTCGAGCGGACGGGTGTGAGCCCGGAACCTTCCTGGGGGGCCGGGGGCATCACGCGCTCGCGACGGGGAGCGGAACGAACGCGCCGATCGTGCGGTTCGAATCCAACAGCAGTTCTCGTGCGGTGCCAGCGACCTGGTCGAGCGTCACCGCGTCGATGCGCGACGGCAGCTCGGTGAAGACGTCCACGCTGGCGATGGTCTCGAAGTACCCGAGCTGATGCGCGATGTTGGTCACGCTGTCGTTGTCGAAGACCAGCCGGGCCTGGAGCTGCGCGCGGGCCCGATCGAGCTCGGCGGGCGTGATGCCCTCGCGCCGCACGCGATCGAGCTCGCCGAGCAGCGCCTCCTCGACAGCCGAGAGCGGCGTCCCGTCCGTCGCGGTCGCAGAAACCGTGTAGAGGAACGGCTGCGCGGTCGGCACGAGCTGGCCCGACACCGAAGAGGCAAGGCCGCGTTCGACCAAGGTACGATACAGGCGCGCCTTCCGCTGCGGCGGCGCCACGCGGAAGCTCGACCACAGGTTCACGCCCTTCGCGCTCGTCAGCACGGCGTCGAGCACGAGCGCCGGAACAAACCCGGCGTCGGCAACCGCCGGCGCATGGTACGCCACCTTCAGGTACGCCGTGGTGCCTTCCTTTCGAATCGTGAGCCGCCGCTCGCCGGTTTGTTCCGGCTCGATCGTCGTCTTGCGGACGGGCTGAGGGCCGGCCGCGACACCGCCGAAGTGGGCCTCGACCTTCCGGAACACGTCATCCGGCTCCACGTCGCCGACGATCACCAGGGTCGCGTTGTTGGGCACGTAGTGGCTGCGATAGTAGCCGTACAGATCCTCACGGGTCATCGATTGCAAGTCGGAGAGCCAGCCGATGGTCGGATGGCGGTAGGGATGCGCCTTGAACGCCGTCGCCGTCAGCTCCTGGTCGAGCAGTTGATCGGGATCGTTCTCGCCGCCGTGGAGCTCGGAGATGATGACGGTCCGCTCCGACTCGCAGTCGTCCGGATGGTACAGGCAGCGCGCCATCCGCTCCGACTCGATGAAGAGCATGCGATCGAGCGCGTCGCGCGTCGCCGTCTCGAGGTACGTCGTCTGATCGATCCAGGTGTAGCCGTTCCAGGCGCCGCCGAACTGCTCGATGATGCCCTTCACCTGGTCGCGGGGGATGTTCGTCGTCCCCTTGAAGTTCATGTGCTCCACCCAGTGCGACACGCCGGTCAGGCCCGGTCGCTCGTCCCTGGAGCCGACCTTGTACCAGCACCAGACCGAGGCGAGCGGGGCCGTGTGTTCCTCCCGGACCAGAACCTTTAGTCCATTGTCGAGGGTGTGGGAGCGATGCGAAGGACTCATCGATTCTCATTATAAAATCGTTGGATACCCATGCCTGAGTGGAAAGACACGGTCAACCTGCCGCGGACGGACTTTCCCATGAAGGCGAATCTGCCGACGAGCGAGCCCCAGACGCTCGCGCGGTGGACCGCCATGGACCTCTACGGAAAGATCCGCGAGAGCCGGAAGGACGCGCCGAAATTCGTCCTGCACGACGGACCGCCGTACGCCAACGGCAACATCCACCTCGGCACGGCCCTCAACAAGATTCTGAAAGACCTCGTCGTGAAATCTCGATCGATGGCGGGCTTCGACGCGCCGTACGTCGTGGGCTACGACTGCCACGGCCTGCCGATCGAGCTGAAGGTCGACCGCGAGCTCGGCCCCAAGAAGCGCCAGATGTCGGCGGCCGACTTCTGTCGCGCCTGCCGCGCGTACGCCGAGCGGTTCATCGGGACGATGACGGAACAGTTCCAGCGCCTGGGCATTCTCGGAACCTGGGACGATCCGTACTTGACGATGAACTTCAAGTATCAGGCGGCGATCGCGAGAGCCTTCGGCAAGTTCGTCGAGCAGGATCTTGTCTACAAGGGCAAGAAGCCCGTGCATTGGTGCATTCACTGCCGCACGGCGCTCGCCGAAGCCGAAGTCGAGTACGAGGATCACGCATCGCCGTCGATCTACGTGGAGTTCCCGCTCCCGCCTGAACACGCCGCGGTGCTGGCCTCGCGCGTGCCGGCACTGGCCGGCCGCCAGGTCTCGGTCCTCATCTGGACGACGACGCCGTGGACGATTCCGTCGAATCTGGCGATCGCGTTTCATCCCGAGTTCGACTACGCGGCGTACGAGGTGGACGGGCGCGCGGTGATCGTCGCCGAGGCGCTCGCCCCTGCCGTCGCGGCGGCGACCGGCCGCGCGTTTGGCGCCCCCGTGGCGCGGATGAAGGGCGAGGTCTTCGAGCACATCCGTTTTCGACACCCGCTCTACGAGCGCGATTCGGTGGGCGTGCTCGGCGAGTACGTGACGCTCGAGGCCGGCACGGGCGCCGTGCACACGGCGCCGGGCCACGGCGCCGACGACTTCGCCGCCGGCATGAAGTACGGCCTGGAGATCTACGCGCCGGTCGGGCCGGCGGGCCACTTTCTCGAGACGGTCGAGCTCTTTGCCGGCCAGCGCGTCTTCGACGCGAACCCGAAGATCGAAGAAGCGCTGCACGCACGCGGCAGGCTCTGGCATCGTCAGTCGTTCGCGCACCAGTACCCGCATTGCTGGCGCTGCCACCACCCGGTGATCTTCCTGGCCACGAGCCAGTGGTTCATCAGGATGGACGGCGTGCTCGCGGGCGAGGAAAGGGCAGCGGGCGGAGGGCAAAGGGCGGAGGGCGGAGGGCAAAGGGCAAAGGGCGAAGGGCAAAGGGCAGAGGGCAAGGGGCTGGTAGCTGAGCGCCGAGAGCTGCAAGCCGACAGCGTCCGAACACTCCGCCAGGCTGCGCTCGATGCGATCGATCACCAGGTGAAGTGGATCCCGGCGTGGGGGCACGACCGTATCTACAACATGGTGGCGAACCGCCCCGACTGGTGCATCTCGCGGCAGCGCGCGTGGGGCGTCCCGATTCCCGCGCTCGATTGCACAGCGTGCGGCGAGGCGGTGGTGACGCCCGCGATCGTCGAGCAGGCGGCGCACGTGTTCGAACAATACGGCGCCGACGCCTGGTACGAACGGCCGACCGAAGAGTTCGTGCCGAAGGGCGTGACGTGCCCGACATGCGGCGGGACCGTCTTCGAGCGCGAGATGAACATCCTCGACGTGTGGTTCGATTCCGGGTCGAGCCACGAGGCGGTGCTCTCGGTGCGTCCCGAGCTGACGTGGCCCGCCGACATGTACCTCGAGGGCAGCGACCAGCACCGCGGCTGGTTTCAGAGCTCGCTGTTCGTCGGCCTCGGCACGCGCGGCCGCCCGCCGTTCCGCGAAGTGGTGACCCACGGGTTCCTCATCAACGTCGACGGGACGAAGATGTCCAAGTCGCTCGGGAACGCCATCGAGCCGGGCGACGTCATCAAGGAGAGCGGCGCCGACATCCTGCGGCTTTGGGTGTCGATGAGCGACTACCGGGAAGAAATCCGCGTCGGCAAGGAAATCCTGGCGCGGGCGGTCGAAGCGTACCGGAAGATTCGGAACACGCTCAGATACCTGCTGGCGAATCTGTACGACTTCGATCCGCGCGCCGATCAGGTCGATCGCGGCCGGCTCGAGGAGGTCGACCGCTACATCCTGGCGCGCTACAGCGAGGTGTCACGGAAGATCCTGGACGCGTACGAAGAGTACGATTACGGAACCATCTTTCAGACGCTGAACGCGTTCACGACCGTGGATCTGAGCGCGTTCTACGCCGACGTCTCGAAGGATCGGGTGTACACTTTCGCCGCCCGCTCGATCGAGCGCCGATCGGCTCAGACGGCGATGTACATCATGGCCGATGGGCTGACGCGACTGGTCGCGCCTATTCTGTCGTTCACGGCCGACGAGCTCTGGCGGTTTCTGCCTGGCTCGCGCGAGGAATCGGTGCATATCGCCGTCTTCCCAACGCGGACCGATCTCGACCAGCTGGCCGACCCGGAGGTTCTCGAGCGGTGGAGCCTTTTCACGGCGTTGCGCGAGCGGGTGCTGGCCGAGATCGAGCCGCTGCGCAAGGACAAGCGGATTGGCAGCTCGCTCCAGGCCAAGGTGGTCCTGTCTGCCGCTGCCCGGGATTTCGAGTTCCTGAAGCAGTACGAGCGCCTCCTGCCGATGCTGTTCATTGTCTCGGAGGTTGAGCTGCACGTGGGCCACGCTGGATCAGCGGACGTTCCGGAGTCCGGCAAGCCTGCCATTGCGATTGAGCGCGCCGCCGGCGTGAAATGCGATCGCTGCTGGCGGTACGTGAAGCATGTGTCAGCCGAGCCGGCCTGGGCGGGCCTGTGCGATCGGTGCCAGCAGGTCCTCGCGGAACCCATCCATGGCTGACGCGACCGCGGCAGAATCCTTTCAACCCGTTTCGGCCGCCTCGGGGCGCCGCCGGCTCGAGATCTGGCTGCCGCTGGCCGTCGTCGCGATCGACCAGATCACCAAGGCGCTCGTTCGCCAGATGCTCCCGCTTCACGAAAGCGTCTCGATCGTCCCGGGACTGCTGGACCTCACGCACGTGCGCAATACCGGGGCGGCGTTCGGACTGCTCAATGCGGTCGATTTCCCGTTCAAGGCCGTGCTGATCCCCCTCGTCGCCGCCGCCGCGCTCGTTGCGGTGGGCCTGTACTCGGCGAGCCTCGCGCATCACCAGATGCTGGCCCGCATCGGACTGGCGCTCATCATCGGCGGCGCCGCGGGCAACCTGCTCGACCGCGTGGTCGTGGGATCGGTCGTGGACTTCGTCGATGTCTACTGGCGGGCATGGCATTTCTGGGCGTTCAACGCCGCCGATTCCGCCATCACGATAGGCGTGGCCGTGATGATTCTCGATATGATCGGTCCTAGACATCTTCCAAGGCCATGATCGTGACACATGAAGCACGTTTCTGTCGGCGAGCCTTGGAAGCTGTCTTAGGCGGGGGCTTCGTGACCACCCATGTATCCAAGGCTGTTTGAGCTCGGGCCGATCACCGTCTACACGTACGGGGTCCTGCTGGCCGCGGCGTATCTCTTTGGCCTGAAGCTTGCGATGGTCCGCGCGAAGGCGCGCCAGCTCGACGAAGCGCGGGTGCTCGACCTCGGCATCTACATCATCATCAGCGCGCTCGTGGGCGCAAAGCTCCTGCTGCTGGTCCTCGATTTCCGGACGTATGTTTCCAACCCTCGCGAGCTGCTGACCCTCGTGCGGGTCGCCGGCGTGTTCTACGGCGGCCTCATCCTGGCGGTCGTCGTCTCGCTCTGGTACATCCGCCGCGTCGGCCTTCCGCTCTGGACGACCTGCGACGTGTTTGCGCCGGGCATCGCGCTCGGGCACGTGGTCGGGCGCCTGGGGTGCCTGTTCGCCGGCTGCTGCTTCGGCAAGCCGACCGATCTGCCCTGGGGGATCACGTTCACCGATCCGTTTGCGGCCTCCAACACGGGCACGCCGCTCAACGTGCCGCTCCATCCCACACAGCTCTACGAAGCGGGCGCCGAAGCGCTCATCCTGCTCGTGCTGCTCGCCACCGAATCGCGCGGTCGCCGCTATGCCGGCCGGACCTTCTGGCTTTACATGCTGCTCTACGCCATCTCGCGCTACATCGTGGAGATCTACCGCGGCGATCCGGGGCGCGGCACGATCGGCGTATTCTCGACGTCGCAGTTCATTTCGCTGCTCCTCGTGCCGCTGGCCGTCGTCATGCTGCTCTATCTGCGGCGAACCATCTCGCCGGAACCCAGGCAGGTTCGAAAGGCTGCGTGACACCGTTTACGGCGATCACGGTTCCGGGCGACAGCGACGGCGACCGTCTCGATCTCTTCCTCGTCTCGACGCTTCCGGGACAGTCGCGATCGCAGATTCAACGGCTCATCAAGGACGGCCACGTCCAGGTCGCCGGCCGAGCCGCGAAGCCGAACCACCCCGTCAAGACGGGGCAACTGATCGAGGTCGACGTCCCCGAGCCGGTCGACGCCGCACCGGCGCCTGAGGCGCTGCCCCTCGAGATCCTCTATCAGGACCACGACCTGATCGTCGTCGACAAGCCCGCGGGGATGGTCGTGCATCCGGCGGCGGGGCACGCCGGCGGCACACTGGTCAACGCGCTCCTGCATCACGTGGAGGATTTGAGCGGCATCGGGGGCGAGAAACGGCCGGGCATCGTCCATCGGCTCGACCGAGGCACATCGGGGCTGATGGTGGTCGCCAAACACGACGCCGCGCACGAGGAGCTGTCACGGCAGTTTCGCGAGCGCGAGGTCGAGAAGGTGTATGTCGCGCTCGTGTGGGGCGAGGTGCACGCAGGACGGCGGATCGACGAGCCCATCGGCCGCGATCCCGTGAATCGCAAGAAGATGTCGGCCGCCGGGAAAGGGCCACCCGAGCGCGCACGAGTACGCCGCAGCCGCGAAGCCGTCACGCGCATCGTCGGGGCCGAGCACTTCGGGCGCGTGTTGACCCTTGCCGAGATCGCGATTTTGACCGGCCGCACGCATCAGATTCGTGTGCACCTGAGCGCCATCGGCCATCCCGTGGTCGGGGATCCGTTGTACGGAGGCGTCCATCGGAGGGTGCTGGGCGACGTGCGCGCCGTCACCCGCCTCGAGCGCCCGTTTCTCCACGCGGCGCGGCTGTCATTCACGCACCCGACCGACGGCCGGCCCATGGCGTTCGAAAGCGAACTGCCCGAGGACCTGCAGCGCGTGCTCGACGATCTCCGCGAGCGATTCGACGATGACGCCGACTCTCAGCGCTGAATCTGAAATCCGACACTGGCACTACTTGTCACTTCAGGTGAGGCCGAACGGACACATGCTGCCCGGCGAACGGCTCGACGGCGCGGGAACCCCATCGACGCCTTATACGAACTCTCTGAACTCTGACATTTCAGGATCGTATCTATGTCCTTTGTCTATACAGGCCGTGTCTTCTCGGTGGAGGTCGATCGGATCCGCTTCCCGAACGGGCGGGAGCACGAAGTCGCCGCCGTGCGGCATCCTCCATCGGTTGTCCTCATCCCGATGAGCGACGCCGACCACGTCATCCTGATTCGCCAGTTTCGCGCCGTGGTCGGCCGCGAGCTCTGGGAGTTGCCGGCGGGCACGACCGATCCAGGCGAGCCGCCCGAGGCCGCGGCCATTCGCGAATGCGAAGAAGAGATTGCTCTCGTCCCGAGGACGCTCGAGCGGCTGGGCGGCTTCTTTCCGGCACCCGGCTTCTGCGACGAGGAGCTGATCTTCTTCCGTGTCTCGGACTTTCAACCACCGGCGCCCGATTCACCGCACAAGCCCGACGAGGACGAAGACATCGAAGCGAGGGTGGTGACGATCGCGGATGCGAGGGCAATGGTGGCGCGCGGCGAGATCGTCGATCTGAAGACCGCGTACGGGTTGACGCTCATCTAGCCACGAAAACACGAAGGCACGAAGAAAGCCCCCGGACACTCGGTGGCCACGAAAACACGAAAGCACGAAAGAAGGCCACCAGAAAAGAGGCCACGAAAGCACGAAGACACGAAGACACGAAGAAGACCACCCGAAGAACCGCCACGAAAACACGAGAACACGAACAAAGACCCATATAATCCCCCCGTGTTGACAGTGAGCCCATGCCGCTCGTAATCGGAACACTCCTCGGCACGTACGAAATTGTCGCCGCGATCGGCGCCGGCGGCATGGGCGAGGTCTACCGCGCGCGCGACACCCGGTTGAATCGCGATGTCGCGATCAAGGTCCTGCCGGATTCGTTCGCGACCGATCCCGAGCCTCTCGCGCGCTTCGAGCGTGAAGCGCAGGTTCTGGCTTCGCTCAACCATCCCAACATCGCGCACATCCACGGCCTCGAGGAGAGCGGCGGCCTCCGCGCGCTCGTCATGGAGCTGGTGGAAGGCGAGGACCTCTCGCGACGGATCGCGCGTGGGGCGGTCCCGATCGACGAGGCATTGCCGATCGCGAAGCAGATCGCCGAGGCGCTCGAAGCCGCACACGAACACGGGATCGTCCATCGAGACCTGAAGCCCGCCAACGTGAAGGTGACGCCGGACGGCACGGTAAAAGTGCTCGACTTTGGCCTGGCGAAAGCGCTCGGCGAAGAAGGAGGCGGCGCGTCATTCACACCGTTGTCGCACTCGCCAACGATGACCAACCCAGGCGGGATGACTGGGGCAGGCGTGATCCTTGGAACGGCGGCCTACATGTCGCCGGAACAGGCCAAAGGCAAGCCGGTCGACAAGCGTGCCGATATTTGGGCATTCGGGTGCGTGCTGTACGAAATGCTGGCCGGCCGGCGCGCGTTCGACGGCGAGAATGTGACCGACATCATCGTCGCCGTCGTCAGCAAGGAACCGGACCTGGCGGCGCTGCCGCCAGGCACGCCCGCTTCAATTCATCGCCTGCTGCGACGTGCTCTCTCAAAAGATCGGAAGGGCCGTCTACCTGACATCGGCGTGGCGCGCCTGGAGATCGCGGACTCGATGGGCGAGAGCTCGGCCACTGCGAACGACCGCAGGGAGACCCATGCTCGTGCAACCGCCGGGATACGACGCGAGCGGATCGCCTGGATATCGGCGGCTGTCTGCGTGATTGTGGCCGTTGCCGTAGTCGTTGCACGCTACCTCGAGCCGACTCCGGCTTCTCATGGTGTTGTCCGGTTTGACGTCGAACTGCCCGAGCGCTCGGGCTTGGGCTCCAACGAAGTCGCGATCTCTCCTGACGGTCGACAACTCGTGTTTCGAGTGCAGCTTGGATCGGGCGTTCCCAGGTTGTGGGTGCGCGCACTCGATTCGCCGGCAACACAGCCGCTGCAGGGCGCAGAAGGCGCGTCGAATGTGTTCTGGGCGCCCGACAGTCGCTCTATCGGATTCTTTGCCGACGGCAAGCTCAAGAGGGATCGATGTGTCGGGCGGAAGTCCTCAAACGTTGTGCGACGCGAACCCTGTCGGCGGGGCGGGGACGTGGAATCGCGACGGTATCGTCCTGTTCGGGGACGAAGTCATCTACCGTGTGCCAGCCGCCGGCGGCGTCCGCACTCCCGTGACGGCGCTTGACAAAGGTCGCGGAGATCTGGGCCACAGCGCTCCACGGTTTCTCCCTGACGGGCGCCACTTCCTCTTCCGGATATTGAACCGCGACCCCGAACAATCAGCCGTCTATCTTGGCGCGCTCGATTCCAGCGACACGCAGCTCCTCGATCGGATCAATTCGAGAGCGGAATACGCGCCGCCCGGGTCCCTGCTGTTCGCCCGAGACGGCACGCTGATGGCCCGCCCGTTCGATCCCGGCCGGCGGCAATGGACCGGTTGTGCTTTCGTGCTTTCGTGGCCTATCGTTCGTCTTCTTCGTGACTTCGTGACTTCGTGACTTCGTGGTCGATCGATCGCTCCGTCCTTTTAACTTCTAAGTTCTAACTTCTAACTTCTAACTTCCTCTACGGTCTCGCCGCAATCGGGCCTCCCCGCTTCGGCTCTTTCGGCTCCTTGGGATCGGCCTTCACGGGGCGCGCGTCAGACGAGACCGGCTGCAAGGCCAGCGCGAGCACTTCGTCGATGGACGACACGAGGTGCACCGTCAGGCCTTTCCGCAATTCGGGCGTCAGGTCCTCGTTGACGTTCTTCTCGTTCTGCTTGGGCAGAATCACTTGGTTGACGCCCGCGCGCCGCGCGGCCAGCACCTTCTCCTTGACGCCGCCGACGGGCAGGACGCGGCCCGACAGCGTGATCTCGCCCGTCATCGCGATGTCGCCCCGGACCGGCCGCCCGGTGAGCTCCGACGCCATCGCCGCCGCCATCGTGACGCCCGCCGACGGGCCGTCTTTTGGAATCGCACCCGACGGCACGTGCACGTGGATCTCGGCGTTCTTGAAGAAATCGGGGTCGATGCCGTACTCCTTTGCGTGCGCGCGCAGCCATGACAGCGCGGCGCGCGTCGACTCCTTCATCACCTCGCCAAGCTGGCCGGTCAGCGTCAGCGACCCGGCGCCCGCCATGCGGGACGCCTCGATGAACAACACCTCGCCGCCAACCGGCGTCCACGCCAGGCCGATCGCCACGCCGGGCTCCTTGGTGCGCTCCTCCATTTCCTCCTCGAGGAACCTGGGCGCCCCGAGCATCTGCACGACCACGTCCGGCGTGATCTCGAGTGGGGTCTCGTCGCCTTCCGCCCGGCGCCGCGCCGCCTTCCGGCAGAGCGCGCCGATTTCCCGCTCGAGGTTCCGCACGCCCGCCTCGCGGGTATATCCGCGAATGACCTGGCCGATCGCCGCGGGCGTGAACCGGATCGACTCCGGCGTCAGGCCGTGGTTCTTCACCTGTTTCTCGACCAGGTGCTCGGTGGCGATCGCCAGCTTCTCCTCCTCGGTGTAGCCGGCAAGCTCGAGCACCTCCATCCGGTCTCGCAGCGCCGGCGGAACGGGATCGAGGACGTTGGCCGTGGTGATGAACAGCACCTCGGACAAATCGAACGGGACATCAAGATAATGATCGCGAAAGGTGTTGTTCTGCTCCGGGTCCAGCACTTCCAGTAGCGCGGAGGACGGATCGCCGCGAAAGTCGGCGCCGAGCTTGTCGATCTCGTCGAGGATGAACACCGGGTTCTTCGACTCGGCCCGGCGCAGCCCCTGAACGATCTGGCCCGGCAGCGCGCCAATGTAGGTGCGCCGGTGGCCGCGGATCTCGGCTTCGTCGCGCATGCCGCCGAGTGACACGCGGACGAACTTTCGACCGAGCGATTCGGCGATCGATCGCGCGAGCGAGGTCTTCCCCACGCCGGGAGGGCCGACGAAACACAGGATCGGTCCTTTGACGTTCGGGTTCAGCTTGCGCACGGCCAGGTACTCGAGGATACGGTCCTTCGCCTTTTCGAGCCCCGAGTGATCCGCGTCGAGCACCTGTTTGGTGCGCGGCAGATCGATCACCTCGTCGGTCCGCTTCGCCCAGGGGAGCGCGATCAGCCAGTCGAGATACGTCCGTGCCACGGTGTACTCGGCGGCGGCCACCGGCATCTTCGACAGGCGGTCCAGCTCGCGGAGCGCTTCCTTCTTCACGCCGTCGGGCATGCCGGCCGCATCGATTTTTGCGGCCAGCTCCTCGTTTTCCCTCGTCTGGTCGTCGCCTTCGCCGAGCTCCTTCTGAATCGCCTTCATCTGCTCGCGCAGGAAATATTCGCGCTGGTTCCGGCCGACTTCCGACTGCACTTGCGACTGGATCTTCGAGCCGAGCTCGAGCACCTCGAGCTCCTTGATGAGGATCCGGTTCAGGTTGTCCATCCGCGCCCGGATGTCCAGCGTCTCGAGCACCTCCTGCTTCACGGCGGTGCTGATGGTCGTGAGGCTCGAGGCGATGAAATCCGCCAGCCGGCCCGGTTCGGCGATATTGCTGGCGAGCGTCTGGAGATCGTCGGACAGGAGCGGCGACAGCGACACCACCTGCTGGAAGTTCGTCTTGATGTTGCGCGCCAGGGCGTCGATCTCCAGACGATCGGCGTCGCGAGCGCCTTCCGGTGCGGGACTGACCCGCGCGCGCAGGTAGGGCGCGCTCGCCACGACCGACTCGAGCGTGAGCCGTGTCAGGCCCTGCACGATCAGGCGCAGGCTGCCGTCGGGCAGCTTGAACATCTTGTGAATGTGCGTCGCGGTGCCCACTGCGTACAGATCGGCCTGGCCGGGCTCCTCGACGGTCGCGTCGCGCTGCGTGAAGGCCGCGATGAGCTTGCCGTTCGCAATCGCGTCGTCGATCAGGCGGACCGAGCTCTCCCGCGCGACCGCGAGCGGCATGAACGAGTTGGGAAAGAGCACCGTGTCGCGCAGCGGCAACACCGGCAACTCGGACGGGATCGCGAGCGGGCGATCCCCGACCGCCAATTCGTCGGGTTTCTGAGCCTCAGGTTGGTCGATCATGGCGACCTCATTATTTTTCATGGCACATCGCAAATCGCAGATCGCAAATTGAGATGCGCGATTGCCGATTGTCGACGTTCAATCCCCGGAAAGGGGTCGGCAGGTGGGGAGGGGATGGGCTCCGCCACCGGCGGAGCCCCTATCTGGGACGCCGGATGTTTACACGTCGAAGAACAGGGAAGCGCCGCCACGCCGGGCCGCAAGTTGACGCTCGCGTCGCTCGGCGACCTCGCGGGCCTCCTCGCAGTCCTTGCAGCGGACCGCGAAGGGCAGAGCCCGGAGGCGCTTCTCGGCGATCTCCTCGCCGCATTCGAAGCAGTTGCCGTAATGGCCCTGCTCGAGCCGGCTGAGCGCGTCGTCGATCTTGTTGAGCGTCTCCGACTTCATCTGGATCAGCGCGAACTCGATGTCGTCCTGGATGTCGGCTTCTGAGCTCTCGCCGGCGTCCAACACTTCCGTCTGTTTCGCACCCCAGCTGGCCTCTTCGCGAACACCACGAATCTTACCCTGGACCTCGGCGCGAATCTCACGCCGCCGAGCGTCCAGCATCCGCTTCAGATCCGAATAGCGGGACTGAGATAGCTCGCCGTTCCCCGCTTTCATTGTGCTTTTCATGTCGCCGCTCCTTAACATCCCGGAACGCCGGGCCGCCGCTTCTATGATTGCCGTCTGCTATGCAAATTAACTGCCAGATATAACATGAACTAGAGTCATATCGCAAGCCTACTTGAACCTGACGATCCAGGGCCGCCTAAGCCTCCTGTCGCGGCTGCGAAGAACATCGGTCGATCGTTGTCCAAACGTTATTATGTATGTAACTAACAGTATACAAATGATTTACTAATCACGTCATATTCGAGTCGACCGTTCGTTCAAATTAATATGATGCATTAGACGCCGAAACAATTCCGATGGTTCGGCCCACGGGACGTCGAAATTGTCCTCTTTAGGAGATCCCCAGACGTCGAAGAATCGTCGACCTGTGCCCACTGCGCAACAATTTGTTGAAGTCCGGAGCACACACCGACAACTTTGGTAGGCGGGTGGGCCAAGCGACCGAGCCGCCGCCTGCGCCGAAGGCTTCGCGAGCCTCGCCGGAGCTCGAAGAGCGGAGGCGGGGGGTGTGGGGCGGAGCCCCAGTGTTAGGCGCGCACGGCGCACCTGCGAGGGAGCGGCGCGGGGCGTAGGGGTCCCCGCAAGCGACCGAGCCGGGGTGTGGGGCGGAGCCCCACGGTAGAATGACGCCGCGATGCGGTGTCCCCTCTGCGGCCAGCGAACGGCGCGGCGCGCCTGCCCTGCCTTGGGCCACCGAATCTGTGCCGTGTGCTGCGGCACCAAGCGGCTCACCGAGATCCGGTGCCCGAGCGACTGCGGGTATTTGGCTTCGGCCCGCGAGCATCCGCCTGCCGTGTTGGCCCGCCGGCAGCAGCAGGACGTCGGCTGGCTCGTGCAGGTCATGCGCGACTTCAACGAGCGCCAGTCACAGATCTTCGCGACAGTCTGCACGTCATTCAGGGGTTACGACGCGCCCGCGCTGCAGCCGCTCCTCGACTCGGACGTCGTGGCCGCCGCCTCGGCCCTTGCCGCGACGTTCGAGACCGCGTCCCGAGGGGTCATCTACGAGCATCGCGCCGCGTCGGTCCCGGCCGAGCGCCTGGCGGCCGCGATGCGCTCAGTGCTCGTCGACGCCGGCAGGAGCGGAGGGTCCGCCTTCGAACGAGACACCGCGGTCGTCCTGCGGCGGTTGGCTGAAGCCGTCGAGGCTCTGAATACGGCTCTTCCAGGAAACCGACGCGGGTTCCTCGATCTTCTGGACCGCACGTTCCGACAGCCCGATCAGGGTGTCAACGCCGACACGCCGCCAGACGCTCGACGCTTGATAGTGCCCTAGCGATATATACTTGGTGGCTCGGGAATTTGAGGATTTGAGGATTTGAGGATTTGAGGATTTGGGGATTTGGGGATTTGGGGATTTGAGGATTTAGAATGGCGAGAGCGTGTGAAATCTGCGGAAAAGGCCCGGTCGTTGGACGGCAGAAGAGCCACGCGAACAACGTGAGCGCGCGCCGCTTCTTGCCCAACCTGCAGACGGTCAGAGCCCTGATTGGTGGCGGCGTGAAACGGATTCGGATCTGTACGAGCTGCCTGCGCTCGGGCAAGATCACCAAGGCGGCGTAGAACCGTTCGACGTTCGACGTTCTCGGAAGCTCGCAATGTCCAAACAGGCGATCTCCAGTCCGAGCGCGGCCAAGCCCGTCGGCCCCTACTCGGCGGCGCTGCGCGCGGGCCAGCTGCTCTTTGTCTCGGGCCAGGTGCCCATCGACCCGGCGACCGGCGCGATGGTCGGGGGCGATATCGCCGCGCAAGCCCGGCGCGCGCTCGACAACGTGGGACTGCTCCTCAGCGCCGCCGGATTGTCCTCGGCGGACGTCGTCCGGACGACCGTGTTTCTGGCCGACATGAGCGACTTCGCGGCGATGAACGCGATTTACGCCACGTACTTCAGCGAGCCGTACCCCGCGCGCTCGACCGTGCAGGCCGCGCGGCTGCCGCGCGACGCCCGCATCGAAATCGACGCCATCGCGACGTTCGACACGTAGTCACCACAAAGGACACGAAGGACACGTGGCGGATCAGCGCGGACTAGCGCGCGGTCCGTTCCACGTCCAGCACCCCGTCGACGCCGCGCAGCGATTTCATCACCTTCTCGAGGTGCTTCAGGTCGCTGATCTCGAGCGTGACGTCGATTCGGGCGCGTCGATCTTCGTCGGTGTGCGCCTCCATGTTCTTGATATTGGTGTTGATGTCGGCGATTCTCGCGCTCACCGCGGCCAGCAGACCCTTCCGATCCTCGACCTCCATCGTCAGCTTCACCGTGTAGTTGGCGGCCGCGTCGCCCTTGTCCCACTCGACGTCGATTCTGCGCTCGGCGTCGTAGAGCAGATTGACGACGTTCGGGCAGGTGACGGAGTGGACCGACACGCCCTTACCGCGCGTGATGTAGCCGACGATTTTCTCGCCGCGAATTGGGTTGCAGCACCTGGCGCGGAACACCAGCACATCGTCGAAGCCGCCGCGCACCGTGATCTTCTCCTCGGTGCCGCCGAGCACGCGGCGGACGACCGCCGCCACCGCGCCCTCGGGCGGCTTCTCGCGCAGCTGATCGATCGGCACGAACTTCGCCAGGAACTGCTTGGGCGAGAGCGTGCCGTATCCGACGAGCGCGTACAAGTCCTCGATGGTCTTCGCGCTCGATTCCGACAGCGCCTTCTGAAACGCCTCCGACTCGACGAACGACTTGACCGGCAGATCGCAGCGGCGGAGCTCCTTTTCGAAGACCTTGCGCCCGAGGTCCACGGCGCGCGTGCGCTCCTCGAGCCGGATGAGGTGCTTGATCTTGTAGCGGGCGTGCGAGGTCACCACGAAGTTGAGCCAGTCTCGGCTCGGTTTGCGTCCCGTCTGCGTGACGATCTCGACGATATCGCCGTTCTTGAGCCTGGCGCGGAGCGGCACCATCTTGCCGTTCACGCGCGCGCCGACGCACTGATGTCCGACGTCGGTGTGGATCGAGTACGCGAAGTCGATTGGCGTGGCGCCCTGCGGAAACGCCTTCACCTGACCCTTGGGCGTGAAGGCGTAGACTTCGTCGGGGTACAGCTCCACCTTCAAGTTCTGGATGAACTCCTGCGGATCGCGCACCTCCCGCTGAATGTCGAGCAGCTGCCGCATCCACTGGAAGTACCGGTCGTCCTTGTGGTCGCCAACGCGGCCCTCCTTGTACTTCCAGTGCGCCGCGATGCCTTCCTCCGCCATGCGGTGCATCTCCATCGTGCGGATCTGCACCTCGAACGGCGTGCCGTACTCGCTGATGACCGACGTGTGGAGCGACTGGTAGCCGTTCGGCCTCGGCATCGCGATGAAGTCCTTGATTCTGCCGGGAACGGGCGACCAGGTCTGGTGGATGATGCCGAGGGCCGCGTAACAGTCCTTCACGCTGCCGGTGACGACGCGAAGCGCGATGAAGTCGTAGACCTGCTCGATCTCGATCTTCTGTTTCTTGAGCTTCTGGCTGATGCTCCACAGGCGTTTGATGCGGCCGTCGATCTCGAGCACCGGCACCAAGGCGTCCGCGAGCTTGGTGGCGATGGTCGTTTTCAGCTTCTCGATGAGGCCTTCGGTGGCGCGCCGCCGCGCGTCCACACGCGCCCGGAGCGCCTCGTAGGCCTGGGGATCCAAATAGCGAAACGACAGCTCTTCGAGCTCGTTCTTCACCTTGCTCATGCCGAGGCGGTTGGCGATCGGCGCGTAGATGTCGCGCGTTTCCTGGGCGATCACCGCGCGCCGGTCTTCCGGCAGGTGGCTGAGCGTCCGCATGTTGTGCAGGCGATCGGCGAGCTTCACCAGGATGACCCGGATGTCGTCGACCATCGCGAGCAGCATCTTGCGGAAGTTCTCCGCCTGCCGCTCCTCGCTCGACAAGAACTTGATCGCGCTGATTTTCGTCACGCCTTCGACGAGGTGGGCGACCTCGGGGCCGAACAGCTCACGGATCCGCTCGATCGTGGTCAGGGTGTCTTCGACCACGTCGTGCAGCAGTCCGGCCGCGATGGCCGCGGCGTCGAGTTTCAGGTCTGTCAGAATCTCGGCGACCGCCAGCGGATGAATCAGGTAGGGCTCGCCCGAATGGCGGACCTGCCCCCGGTGCTCCGAGGCCGAGAACACGTAGGCCCGGCGAAGCAGCTCCACATCGGCGTCGGGGCTGTAGGCCCGGACTTTTTCGAGCAAATCCTCGAAGCGAATCATGAATCCCGGTGTCTAACCTCGTGTTTGGCGGTCGGGTTCGAGGCTTGGACCATAATAGAGAGCCTCTTGCCGGTCGAGCAAGAAGTTCACTATACTGGCTCGGTTTTGGCCACGGAAATCTCTCCTCAGGGCAGGACTTGAATTATGTGGAATCGCGATGTGAAACGGGGCTTGTCGGGCGTGTCGCTGGTGGTCGTCGCTCTGCTCACGGTGGCCTCGGCCGCCGGATGCGCCCGAATCCGGGAGCTGCAGGCGATGCGGGCGTTCAAGGCCGCCAACCAGGCGTACTCCGCCCAGGACTACCCAGCCGCGTCGAAGCTGTACGAGGAAGCGGTCGCGCAGAACCCCGATCTCGCCTACGCCTACTTCTATCTGGGCAACAGCTACGACAACCAGTACAGGCCGAGCCGCAAGGGCGAGCCAGAGAACGACGCCCTGCTCGACAAGGCCGTGCAAAATTACCAGCTGGGCGCCGACAAGCTCTCGGTGTCGGAAAAGCCCGAAGACAGGAACCTGGCCAACCTCTCGCTCAAGTACCTGGTGGCTTCGTATGGCGTCGACAAGTTGAACGATCCGAGTAAGTCCGAGCCGGTGCTGATCAAGATGATTCAGCTGGACCCGACGGACACGGAACCCTACTTCATGCTCGCCAACGTGTACGAGCAAGCCGCCGAGTACGACCACGCCGAGCGGCTGCTCAACCTTGCGAAAGACGCCAGGCCCGCCGACCCCTCGGTGTACCTCCAGCTCGCCGGCTACTACAACCGCCAGGGTCTGTTCGACAAGACCATCGCGGCGCTCGAGCAGAGGGCCGACAAGGAGCCGACCAATCCCGAGGCCTACCAGATGATCGCGGGCTACTATTACGAGGAAGCCAACGGGGACGCGCGCCTGCAGGACGCCGAGAAGCGCGATTACATTCAAAAGGGCCTGGTGGCCGTCGACAAGGCAATCCAGCTGAAATCGGACTACGCGACGGCCATGACGTTCCGCGGTCTCCTGCTTCGTCAGCAGGCGCGGCTGGAGAAGGATCAGGCCAAGATCAAGCAGTTGCTCGAGGAGGCGCAGGAGCTGGCCGATCAAGCCAACGCGCTCGTCAAGAAGCAGGCGGCCGGAGACAAGTAAGGCCTGCCATTCGCTGGTTCGGCCGATTGGATCGGAGGCCGCCGGACGCACGTCCGGCGGCGTTTCTTTTGTACGGCCTGGCGATTCTTGCTCGCGGTGAGCCTACGGTTCGACGAGGAAGCGCGCGTCTTACTGGTGTCGCGCGCGGATCAGGGCTGGACGATCGGCGACAGGAAGGAGGCCGTGCGAACCCGGTCGCTGGTTCGCGCGGCTTTCGAAAGCGCCGGGGAGGCTCGCCCGCTAGAACCGAACGCGGGCGCCGAACTGTGCCTGCCAGCGAGAGCGCAGGTTGTCGATCGTGAACTTGCGGAACGACGACGACGCGAGCGTCGCGATGTTGTAGATGGGCTTTCCGGACGCGGCGTCAATCCCGCCGTACGCCAACGCGTTCAGCGTCTGGAAGTCGAGGAACTCATAGCGCCCCCAATCCCCGTTCAGCATGTTCAGGAAATTGAGGATGTCCATCGTGACTTCGACCTTCGCACGCTGGATCGGCAGGCCGACCGCGAACTTCGCGTCGACGATATTCGTGAACGGCTGGCGACTGCAATTGCGCTCGGTGATCGCGCCTCGGCTGTCGTTGAGGCATTTGTCGTTTGCGATGAAATCCTCGAACTGCGCCGCCGTCCCGTTGGTGTAGACGAGGTCGTTCACGTTCGCCGGTACGAACAACAGATCGTTGAAGAACTGCGCGTCGCCGTTGAAGTCGTTGTTGTTGTAGCTGATCGAGTAGGGCCGCCCGGTCTGTCCGTTGTAGAACATCGAGGCGGTCACGCTCACTCTGCGCGGCAGTTGAAGCATGTAGGACGCCGCTAGATTGACGCGGTGACCGACGTCGAAATTCGAGCGGGCCAGCGGCACGTTGTTCGGATTGCCGGGCGTCCGCGCGTTGCCCCAGTTCGATGCTGCCTGCGACGACGTGGCATCGAGCGACGACCGCGTGCGGCCATAGGCGTACGAGCCCGACGCGAACCAGTTGTTGCGGAACGGCCGTTCGAGCTTGAAGCTCAGGTTCCATTGATTACCCAGGTCCGTGTTCGTCAGCAGGATGGCGTTGCTGATGGCCGTCGAAACGCGGCCCCCTGCACTGGCGTCGTAGAATGGTCGACCGTCGAAGCGGGTGCCGGTTTGTCGCAAGTTGACGTTTTCATACTTGACGTCGTTGACGGTCTTCGAGGCCAGGAATTCGAGCGACGCGATCAGGCCCCAGACGCCGAGGTCGCGGTCGTATCCGACGTTGCCGCGCCACAGCGACGGGAACTCGTAGTCGGGATCGATGACGTCGATCTCGTTGCCGAGCACGCGGGCACCAGGCACGGTCTTCGGCTGGTTGGTCGGGTCGGCGACGAACGGAATGCGGTTGTTCGCGTTGTTGGTGACGCTGACGCGCTGGAACTCGTTCCCAGTGTTGCCATACTGATTCGAGAGCCAGACATACGGCGTACGCCCGGTGAACAGCCCGGCACCGCCCCGAACCTGCGCCTTACCATCCCCCCGCACGTCGTAATTGAGACCCACGCGAGGCGACCACAGCTTGCTCTCCGGCACGACGTCGGTGCGGAACCCGAACGTCGTTTCCGAGAACTCGTTGCGCGACGGCTTGTCGGGGAAGATCGGCAAATCGACGCGGACCCCGTAGGTGACCGTCAAGTTCCGAGCAGCGTGCCATTGGTCGCCGGCATAGAGCCCGAACTGTCGCACGTTGAAATCGGCCGATTCAAGCGGGTTGCTGGTGACCGAGATACTGTAATCGTACGACTGCGCGAGGCCTTGTTCGAACAGATCGAGGTTCGAGAACTGGTAGTTCCCGAAGTTGTCGCGGATGAACAGGTTGTCGAACTTGAAGAGCTCGTTGTGCGTGCCGAACGTCAGCGTGTGCTGCCCGGCGAGCATCGTGAAGTCGTTCGTCAGCTCGACGACGTCCTGATCGAGGGCGTTGCGCGTCGAGAAGTTCTCGGTGCCGGCGCGCATCGATGAACCGCCTGGCAGGAACACGCGCACGAACGGGAAGTCGGTGGCGTTCGTCCGGCGATCGCGGATACGCTGGTACGTGACCCGGAACTCGTTGAACGACTTGCCGAACGTGCTGTTCAGCTGGCCGACGGTGGAGTTCTGCTTGTTGCTGATACGATAGAAATTGTCGGGGAAGTAATACAGGATGTTGGTCGGGAAGCCGACGTCGTTCTTCGCGTCAATGTAATTGTGGCGAACGGTCAAACGGTGATTGGCGGCCAGATTGAAGTCCGACCGAACGAACACCTTGTTGTTGTCGGTGGTGCGGTCGAACTCCGCCAGCGGATCCTCGCCGACGCCCGGATCGTAGCCGTACCGACTCCGCAGGATGCTCACGAACCGTTGCGCCTCCGCTTGATGGCCCCAGGCCTGTCCGGTGCCGGCGACCGAGAACCCCGAAGGCGTGTTGCGCCGACCTATGTCGACGTTTCCAAAAAAGAACGCGCGGTTCTGGATCATCGGCCCGCTGATGCTGGCCCCCGACTGCTTGTCGCTGAATCCGCCGAGGGGAACGACCCTGCCGCGATCCGACAGCTCGCCAACCAGGCCGTCGTCGCGGCCGAAATAGTAGCCCGTGCCGTGAAACAGGTTTTCACCGCTCTTCGTGATCGCGTTGATGCCGCCGCCCGTAAAGCCTCCCTGACGAACATCGTATGGCGACACGACGAGCTGGAATTCCTGGATCGCGTCAAGGCTGATCGGCTGCGTCTCGGCGGCCCCCCCTGGAGCACTCGCCTCCGAGATCGCGAACAGGTCGTTGTTCACGGCGCCGTCGATCTGTATGTTGTTATAGCGGTTGTTGCGGCCCGCGACCGAGAGAATGGTCGCGCCCTGACCCTGAGAGGTGGTCACGAAGTTCGGATCGAGGCGGGCAAAGTCCGTGATGCTGCGCGAGACCGTAGGCAGCGTCTCAACGGCTTCGGCGCGCACGTTCGACGCCGTGCCGGCGCGCAACGCGTTGATAATCAGCACTTCGGCGACGACCGTTACGCGCTCATCGACGGTGGCGAGCTCCAGCCGCAAATCGACCGTCCGGTCTTCGCCGAGCGGCACGTTCACGTCCGACACGATCCGATCGCGGAACCCCGAGAGTCTGGCGGTCACGGTATAGGGCCCGCCGACGCGGGCGTTCAGAATCTGGTAGCGGCCGTTCGCCTCGGTCGTGACCTCATAGGTCGTTCCGGTCGGCGTGTGCACCGCGACGACGGCTGCACCCGGAAGGACGGCTGCCTGCGGGTCGGTGACTTCGCCACTCATCGAGCCGGTTGTCACGGTCTGAGCGAACGTGAGGCGCGGTGTCGTCACGGCGAGCACCGCGGCCAGACACAAACGCGCCGATCTCTTGCGCACAACGTTCATCGATCTTGCCTCCAAGAAACGTGGTTTGCGGCTTCGAGAAAGTGTAGTGCGCTATTGTATCGACGGTGAAACAAAAAACACGCCTTTCTGGGGGCGGGCGATCCGACCAAGCGCCGTCGCGCCCTACGGCCGCTTTTTTTGCTCGAGCGAGCTGTCGGACGCGGTCGATAACATGTGGAGCCGGTCATACACTCGGAAGAGGCGTGCGTGAACTCAGAGCTCGAGGGCTACCAGGATCAGCTGCTGTCGATCAATCAAGATGCGCCGGGCATCGTCGCCGGGCTGTCGAACGATCAGTTCAACTGGCGGCCCGGGTCCGACCGGTGGTCGATCGCGGAATGCCTGGGGCACCTGAACATCGCGGCCCGGCTGTTCATGCCGACCTTCGACGAGGCGATCGCTCGAGGACGCAGGCGCGGCATGACCGCGGGCGGCCCGTTCGCATATCCGCTGCTGCAGCGATCCTTCGTCAGGCTGATGGAGCCCCCGCCGGTCATTCGCGTGCGCACGCCAGGGGCCTTTGCGCCCGTGTACGGGGCGACCTCGGTGACAGTCATGACCGATTTCTTCGCCTGGCAGGCCGAGTTTCTGGAGCGGTTGAAGAGCGCCGACGGCCTGGACCTCCGTCGGATACGCGCCCGGTCTCCCGTCCTGCCGTGGCTGCGGTACGGCCTCGGCATCGCCTTCGCGGCCTACCTGGCGCACCAACGGCGCCATCTCTGGCAGGCACGGCAGGTGAGGTTAGTCGTTGGTCGCTGGTCGAAGCTGGAACTTTGAAGGGTGACGGCGGAGCGCCGAAAAAAAAGGCGGCGGTCATAGCCTCGACCGCCGCCCGATTGAGGACTCGCGACTGACAACTATCGACTATCGACTAACGACTAATTTGTCTGCACTCCCGCCGCCTTCCTCATGCCCGCCGTCACGATGCCGACCTTCAGGACGCCGGCGCCCCTGGCCGCATCGATGACCTCGACGATGTCCTTGTAACGGAGCGTTTCCGCGCCGGCGATGAACATCGTCTTGTCCTTGCGCTGCTCGTAAATCGTGCGGAGCCTGCCTTCGAGCTCGGCCATCGTCACGTCCTGGTGGTTCACGGAGATCTTCCGGTCGGCCGAGTAGTCCAGCATGATCTGGCTGATGTCGATCTCCTGCTGCTGCTGCGCGGTCCTGGTCTCGGCCGGCAGGTTGATGTCCACGCCGCGCTGTCCGAGGGGCAGCGTCGCCATGAAGATCACGAGCAGCACGAGGAGCACGTCGATGAGCGGCGTGACGTTCATGTCGCAGCTGGCCTGCAGCGCGGCCCCCGTGACGACCTTGTCTGCGCCGAGGTGATGGTGATGGTGTGCCATGGTTACTGCCCCCCCGCCGATCCGCCGCCGCCCGACCTCGGCCTCGTCACGAGACCGACGTCCTCGACGCCGGCCTGCCGCAGCTGGTCCATCGCGGCCATGACGGCGCCGTACTCGACGTCTTCATCGGCCCTGATGAGCACGGTCCTCGCCGTCTTGCCTTCGAGCGCTTCGTTCACCTTGGTCGCCAATTCCCCTTCCTGAACCTGTTTGGCGTTCAGATAGACCAAGCGGTTCGAGGAAATCGCGACGATGGTCTGTTCCTGGCTCTGCGGCTTCTCTTCGCTGTTGACGGCATTGGGCAGCGTGACCGCGACGCCCTGCTCGAGCATGGGCGCCACGAGCATCATGATGATGAGCAGCACGAGCATGACGTCGACGAGCGGCGTGACGTTGATGTCCGCTTTGACGCCGCCTTTTGCGCCGCCAAGATCCATTGACATAGCGATTTCTCCAGAAAACTACAGGCTCTAGGCTTTAGACTTCGGGCCCTTGCCAAAGCCTAAAGTCCAAAGCCCAATCCGAGTGCTGTCCCCTACGCCGTCTTCCTGATGAAGTAATCGATGAGCTCCGACGAGGAGTTGTCCATCTCGACGTTGAAATATTCGATGCGCGACGTGAGGTAGTTGTAAATCCACACGGCGGGAATCGCGACCACGAGCCCGAGCGCGGTCTCGACGAGCGCTTCAGAAATACCGATCGAGACGGCGCCAATGCCGGCCGATCCGCTGTTGCCGATGCCCTGGAACGCGTTGATGACGCCGACCACCGTGCCGAGCAGCCCGACGAAGGGGGCCGTCGATCCGATGGTCGCGAGCGCCGAGACGCCCTTCTTCAGGTCCGACGCCGTCAGCGCGGAGGCGCGCTGGATGGAGCGGCGCGTGGTGTCCATCAGGTCCTCACGGCTCATCGCGCCGCCCGATTCCTGCTGGAATTGATACTCCTGCAGCCCGGCGAGCACGACCTTTGCCAGGTGGCTGTACCGGTAGCTCTTGGAGGACGACATCGCGATGGCTTCCTTCAGCCGGCCGTCCTTGAGGTGCTTCGCCACCTGCGGCGCAAACAGCTTGGACTGCGTGCGCGCCTGCTGGTACGTGAAGAACCGCTCGATGCCCACGCCGAGCGACCACATGGACATGATAAGGAGCACAATGGCCACCGCCTTGGCCACATATCCCATCTGTTCGTACATCACCATTAAATCCACAGTCCATCCTCCATCAAAAAACCGAAGGTCCGAATCGTCCGAATCGTCTGCTCTACTGTAGGGTGAAATTCACCGTGACCGTCATGATGACGGGCACCGGCACGCCGTTGAGCATCGTCGGGGTGAACGTCCACTGCTTGACCGCGTCGAGCGCAGCCGCGTCGAGCAGCGGAATCGATCGCAGCACCTTGGCTTCCTGCACCTGGCCGTTGGGCCCGATGGTCGCCTCGATGATGACGATGCCCTGCACGCGGGCCGACTGCGCGATGGCCGGATAGACCGGCCTCACGTCCCTGATCTTCTGCGGGGCGCGTATCTGGCCGCCGACGCGCACCGGGGCCGGAGGCGGCGGGGGCGGAGGCGGGGGAGGCGCGGCTTCGAGCCCGCCCACGACGCCGCCGGTGACGCCGCCGATGATCCCGCCTTCGACGCCGCCCGAGTTGGCCAGGCCCGCTTCGATCCCCGTCTCGGGTCTGATTTCCGCGGGAGCCTCGACCGGCGCGGCGGTCGGGCTGACGTCCATCTTTGGCACCGGCGCCTGCGCCGCCGCCTGTGGGGGCGGCGGGGGCGGAGGCGGCGGGGGCGGAGGCGGCGGGGCCGCCACAAACGCCGACATCGAGTCCGGCACGCCGGGGAGCAACGGAGCCGCCATCAACGGGATGATGATGACTGCCAGGATCGTCCCCGTATGCGCCGCGATCGACAGCGGCACCGTGTACCAGCTCCGGCTGCCCACCTTCACCGACGGGTTGACGATGTCGACGAACAAATCACGTGGCACTGACGTCTCCTCTTCTGTCTGCTCTTCCCCGCGTGGAGTGCCGCCGGCTGGATCGGAGCCCGCTCGCAGATGGCCATATCTCGGCTCGCCTGCCGAAGGCGGCGATTATAGTAACTGGAAAAACCGCACGTCAACCAAAGTCTTTTGACGACGCGTGGGAGTCCCTCGCGGTCCCTCGCGGCTTGTTCTCCCGTTTAGACACCGGCCGGCGTCAAATGGCCCGGCGCCACGCCGGGCCATACCCTGGCCCGCGTAAGTCCTGCACCAGTCACGGCTTGGACCCGATTCTCATGGCGTAGAACGACCGCCACACGAACAAGAGCGAGAGCGCGAAGAAGACCAACGCCAGCAAGGGCGCGAGCACCCCGCCGCCCTCCTTCAGCCGGACCCCCAGCTCCACGGCCAGCAGCCCGAACAGCGTCGTGAACTTGATCACGGGATTCATGGCCACCGATGACGTGTCCTTGAACGGATCGCCCACCGTGTCGCCCACGACCGTGGCGGCGTGCAGCGGCGTGCCCTTGGCTTTCAGCTCGACCTCCACGATCTTCTTCGCGTTGTCCCAGGCGCCGCCAGCGTTGGCCATGAAGATGGCCTGGTACAGACCGAAGAGCGCGATCGAAATCAGGTACCCGATGAAGAAATAGGGCTCGACGAACGCAAACGCCAGGGTCGAAAAGAACACCGTCAGGAAGATGTTGAACATGCCTCTCTGCGCGTACTGCGTGCAGATTTCAACGACCTTCTTGCTGTCGGCCACAGACGCTTTCTCGGCGCTTTCGAGCTTGATGTTGGCCTTGATGAACTCGACCGCGCGGTACGCGCCCGTCGTGACGGCCTGTGCGGACGCGCCCGTGAACCAGTAGATCACCGCGCCGCCGCTGATGAGCCCGAGCAGGAAGGGCGGGTGCAGCACCGACAAGAGCTCGGTGTTCGTCGTCAGCCCTTCGGTCAGGAGCATGATGATCGAAAAAATCATCGTCGTCGCGCCCACCACCGCCGTGCCGATGAGCACCGGCTTGGCGGTCGCCTTGAACGTGTTGCCGGCGCCATCGTTCTCCTCGAGGAGGTCCTTCGCGCGGTCGAACCGGACGTCGAAGCCGTACTCCTTCTTGATCGACTCTTTCACGCCCGGCAGCGTCTCGATGACCGAGAGCTCGAATATCGACTGGGCGTTGTCGGTGACGGGACCGTACGAGTCGACGGCGATCGTCACGGGTCCCATGCCCAGGAACCCGAAGGCGACGAGGCCGAAGGCAAAGACGGCCGGCGCGAGCATGAGCGCCGACATCGCGGGCCCGGTCACCAGATACGCGATCGACATGAGCAGCATGATGCTCATCCCCAGCCAGTACGCACTGAAGTTGCCGGCGACGAAGCCCGACAGGATGTTGAGCGACGCGCCGCCTTCGCGCGACGACGCCACGACTTCCCTCACGTGGCCCGACTCGGTGGACGTGAACACCTTGACGAACTCGGGGATGATCGCACCCGCCAGCGTGCCGCACGTGATGATCGTGGACAGCTTCCACCAGAGCGTGCCGTCGCCCAGGGTCGGAATCAGGAAGTACGAGACGAGGTAGGTCAGGACGACCGAGACGATCGAGGTGAGCCACACGAGCGAGGTGAGCGGCGCCTCGAAGTTCATCTTCTCCGCATGCTCGTACTTGCCCTTCGCGATCGCTTCGTTCACGAAGTACGACAAGCCGCTCGCCACGATCATCATGATGCGCATCACGAAGATCCACACGAGGAGCTCGACCTGCACCCGCGGCTCCCGGACCGCCAGCAGGATGAACGAGATGAGGGCAACCCCCGTCACGCCGTACGTCTCGAACCCGTCGGCGCTCGGACCCACCGAATCGCCGGCGTTGTCGCCGGTGCAGTCGGCGATGACGCCCGGGTTCCGCGCATCGTCTTCCTTGATGTTGAAGACGATCTTCATGAGGTCCGAGCCGATGTCGGCGATCTTGGTGAAGATGCCGCCCGCGATGCGGAGCGCCGCCGCGCCGAGCGACTCGCCGATCGCGAAGCCAATAAAGCACGCCCCGGCCAGGTCGCCCGGGATGAAGAGCAGGATGCACAGCATCAGGAGCAGCTCGACGCTGATGAGGAGCATGCCGATGCTCATGCCGGAGCGCAGCGGGATGGCGTAAATCGGATACGGCATCCCGCGCAGGCTCGCAAACGCCGCGCGTGAGTTGGCGAACGTGTTGACCCGGATGCCGAACCAGGCGACGCCGTAGCTGCCGGCGATGCCGATCAGGCTGAAGATCAGAATGATCACGACGCTCAGTGGTGGATAGCCGTTCTGGACCTCGCCGGTGGCCCGATTCACGGTCTCGGCGAGAAACCCGAAGTACACCGTGGCGATCGCGCCGATGAAGAGCCACAGGAGGAGGATGAAGCGCCCCTGCGTCACCAGATACGTCTTGCACGTCTCGTAGATCAGCTCGGACACCTCGCGCATCGCCGGATGGACCGGCAGGTTCCTGAGCCGCGTGAACGCCACCAGGCCGAACAGCAATCCGAGCGCACAGACGAACAGACCGCTCATGAGCAGCGCGCGGCCGCTGACGGCGCCACCGAGAAAGTCGACGCTCCCGAGATCCGGGAGCACGAGGCTCGCCTCGCCGCCCGCACGGGCCAGCGCGGCTGTCTGGCTCTGCGCGTCGGCCTGCGCCGCGCCGGCGGCGGCCGGAGCAGCCGCCAGCAATCCCACCACCATCATCGGGACCAGCACGCGTCCCAGTCGCTTCTGCAACGTCACGTTCATCACACCTCGCAAGCCGTGCTTGCACGGCCGAAACCATGTACGAATGTGTCAACTGCCCCGTGCAAGCCCGGCTTAGGGCGCGGCCGCCTATGCGGCCGCGCCGCTCGTCTAGTAACGAAGCGAAGCTTCGTTACACAAAACGTCGGATTATACCTGGAAGTCGGCAGCGAAGCTTGGCCTCGACAGACAGCTGCTCAGGCTGACCGGGGCTCACCGACAGAACTTTGCTTCATGTCTCACGATCATGGCCTGAGAAGAGGTTTAGCAGCTAGGGGCGGTCGTCCCCGGGCCCCGCCCGGAGCCGGGCCGGCATGCCCGATCCCCCGGTGAGAAAGATCCTGATGCCGTCCTCGACGCTCACGTCGGGAAACCACGCCCGATCGCGACGGCACACGACGATGTCGCCGAGGTAGAGATGGTTCGTCGGCACGTACACCGCCACCATGGGTTCTGGACCGCTGCCGCGATCGACGGTGAATTCCTTCGTGAGGAAGCCGAGCGCATAGCCGCGCGTGTCTTCGACGAGCGCAACCCTCTTGAAGCCCGATGCATTGTCTGGTGAGAACGCGGCGACGAGCTCCTTCACCGGCGCGTAGATCGTGCGAAACACCGGAACACGCAGCAGGATACTTTCGCCGCGCTGCAGGACGCGCTTGCCGAGCACGTTGGTCGCGACCGCACCGACGAGCAGAATGCCGGCCGCCGTGGCCGCAATGCCCAAGCCGGGCACGTGGCGGCCCAACACCCGCTCCGACATGGGCGTCGTGAGTCCGTCGACGACGCGAAACGTCCAGACGAAGGCCGCCACGCTGACGAAGAGCGGGACCGTGACGAAAAGACCAGCGATGAAACTCCGTCGGAGCCAGGGAAGCATGAATAGTCGTTAGTCGTTAGTCGATAGTCGTTAGTCGGCGGTGATCAACGCCGAGTCCCGAGTCCCGGCGCGCTCATAACCTACCGGCGGCCACTCCGCCGGCGATCGCGAGGCCGGCGACGATGCGGTACCACGCATACGGCGCGAATCCCGACCGGCCCACGGAATTCAGAAACGGCTTCACGACGACGAGCGCCGCAAAGAAGGCCATCACGAACCCCACGGCAATCTCCAGCGCCTGCCCGGGGACCAGCGAGTGCCTGATGTCGACGAGCTTGTAAACGAACGCCCCGACCATGGTCGGCATCGCGAGAAAGAACGAGAACTCGACAGCGGCGCGGCGATCGAGCCCCAGGAGCAGGCCCCCGACGATGGTCGCGCCCGATCGCGAGACACCGGGAATCAACGCCATGGTCTGGAAAATCCCGACGCCGATCGCTCGGGCCACGGGAATGCGACCGGCTTCGCTCACGATCGAGCGTACCCGGAAACGCTCGACGAGCAGCATCACGATGCCGCCAATGACGAACGCTGCCGCAATGACCTGCGGGTTCTGATGAAGCACGCCCTCGACGTAATCGGCCGCGAGGGCCCCGACCACCATGGCCGGAAGGAACCCCGCGACCACGATCAGCGCGAAGCGGCGCGCATCCGGACTGGACGGCAGGCCCCGCGCCACCTCCACGATCCGCGTTCGGTAGAGCCACATCACCGCCAGAATCGAGCCCAGCTGAATCATTTCGGTGAAGGCGCTGCCCGGATCGACGTAACCCAGCAGCCGTTGGCCGACCAACAAATGGGCGGTCGAGGAAATCGGCAGAAACTCGGTCAACCCTTGAACAACGCCGAGGAGCGCCGCGTGCAGGACGGAAGACATCAGCTGAGCTGACAGCTGATAGCCCTCTAGGACGCCTTGGCCTTGCGCTGAGGCTTCGATTTCCGTGTCGGCTGTTGCGGCGCGGCCGCCCCTTCCGAAACCGCGGCCGCCGGAGCTCGAGCCACCACCGTCGTGCCGCTCATCATGATCGCGAGCGACGGCGCGATGAACCACCCGGAATACGTCGTCGCGAGCGTGCCGACGAGCATCGTGAAGGCAAAACCCTTCAGAACGTCTCCCCCGAACAGGTAGAGCGCGAGCACGGCCATGAAGACCGTGCCCGACGTGATGACCGTTCGCGCGAGCGTCTGGTTCAGGCTCGTATTGATCATGGTCTCGAGCGGCTCACGCTTCTTCGAACGCGCGTTTTCGCGGACACGGTCGAAGATGACGATCATGTCGTTCATCGAATAGCCGACCATCGTCAGCATCGCGGCGATCACGTTCAGCGACATCTCGTAGTTGAACAGGACGAGACAGGAGAGCGTCACGAGCACGTCGTGGAACGTGGCCGCAATCGAGCCGAGGGCGAAGCTGACGCGGAACCGGAAGGCCATCCAGGCCGTGATGCCGATCATCGACAGCAGCGTCGCGGAGATCCCCCGGCGTCTCAGCTCGGCCCCAACGGTGGGACCGACGATTTCCGTGCTGACGTCGACGATCTTGGGCAGGCCGGCGGCCTGCAGCGCCTTGATGACCTGATCGGCGCCTTCCGACAGACTCGAGCCCTGCTCGGTCAGATCGGTCTGAGGCAGCCGAATGAGCCACTGGTTGGCCGCCGCGTCGTCGAACCGTTGGACCTGCTCCTCGCCCGGAAGACTCTCGACAGCGCGGCGGACCTGGTCTTCGGACACCGAGCTCTCAAATCTGGCGATGACGATGGTCCCGCCCGAGAACTCGACGCCCAACGGAATGCCCTGGGTCGCCATCATGAAGATGCCGCCGGCGATGACGAGCGCCGACAGCGCCAGCGCGTGCCAGCGCCAACGGAGGAAGTTGAAGTGGGAGTCCTTGAAGATATGCATCTAGATACTCAGCGTCGCCACCTGCGAGCGGCGCGCGAGCGCCATCTCGAAGAGCGTCTTCGACACGAAGGTCGACGTGAAGAGATTGGCTGCCAGGCCGACCGACAGCGTCACGGCGAACCCGCGAATCGGACCGGTGCCGAACTGAAACAGAAAGGCCGCCGCGATGAAACCGGCCAGGTGGGTGTCGACGAGCGTCAAGAACACGCGGCTGAAGCCCGCGTTGATCGCCGAGCGGACGCCGCGTTGCGCGTCGAGCTCTTCCTTGATCCGCTCGAAGATCAGCACGTTCGAATCGACGCCCAGGCCGATGGTCAGGATGAAGCCGGCGATCCCGGGGAGCGTCATCACGGCGCCGACGTACGCCATGAGCCCCAGGAGGATGACGAGATTGAACACGAGCGCAATGACGGCGTTGACGCCGGACAGCCTGTAGTACGACAGCATGAAGAGGATAATCAGGACGAGGCCCACGAGCGACGCCAACACACCCGACCGGATGGAATCGGCGCCAAGGCTGGGCCCAATCGTGCGCTCTTCGAGGTAGGTCAGGTCCGCCGGCAGCGCGCCGGTGCGCAGGATGAGCGAGAGGTTCTGCACTTCCTCCGGTGTGAAGCTGCCAAAGATCTGCCCGTCGGTCGTGATGCGGCCGTCGATCCGGGGGGCCGACTGCACGCGGCCGTCCAGCACGATCGCCAGCTGGCGGCCGATGTTGGCGCTCGTCACCGCGCCGAACTTCCTCCCACCTTCGGGATTGAGGGTGAAGCTCACGGCCGGCCGGTTGTTCTGATCGATCGAGGGCCGCGCGTTTCGCAGATCGCGGCCCGTGACTGCCGCCGCCTTTCGGAGCTGGTAGTACGCCGCCGGCTCGCCCGGCACGCCGCTCGTGCCAGGCACAATGTCCATCCCGGCCGGCACTTGCCCGTTGACGAGCATCTCCTCGCGCGTGGCGCCGACTCGTTCCACAATCTTCAGCTCGAGGAAGCCCGTCGAGCCCATGATCTGTTTCGCCTTCGCGATGTCGGTGACGCCCGGCAGCTGCACCAGAATCTGGTCGCCGTTGGCCCCCTGCTGCGCGATCTGCGGCTCGGCGACGCCCAGCTCGTTGACGCGCCGCTCGAGGGTCTGCCGCGCCTGCACGACGGCGTCTTCGCGCAGCTGGATTTCGATGTTCGGCTTCATCGTGAACGTGAAGGTCCCGTTCGCGCCGGGACTCCGGTTGAAGACCGCGTCGAGATCAACGGCCGCGTCGCGAAACGCGCCTTCCTGCCCGGCCGGCACACCCTCGACCCGGAACGCGGTCGGGCCGGTCGACGCGACGTTGGTGACCGGAATGTTCCGCTCGGTCAGCAGCTGGCGAAGCCGCTCCAGGTCCGACTCGGTTTCAGCCAGGAGCGCCTTGTCGGTCTGCACGCGGAGCACCAGGTGCACCCCGCCCTTGAGATCGAGGCCGAGCTTCAACGCTCGGCTCATGAGCCAGCTTGGCTGGGTCACGCCGAAGCGGGCCGCGACGATCGGGTACACGCCGACGGCGAAGAACACGAAGAAGACGGCAAGAATCGTGACGACTTTCGAGTTGAGGTTTGACATGCACTACTCGCCTTGCGGCTCGACCACGGGCGCCTGCCCCTGGTAGCCGCCAATCGATGCCCGCGCCACTTCAATCCGGATCTTGTCGGCAATCTGGAGCTGCACGCTCTGATCGCCCGTCCGTGTAATCTGCCCGTAGATGCCGCCGGTCGTAATCACCTTGTCGTTGACCTTCAAACCGTCCAGAAACGTCTGCACCTTCTGCTGCTTCCGCTTCATCGGCAGCACGATGATGAAGTAGAAGATCGCAACCACGAGCGCGAGCGGCACGAACTGTACCAGGAGGTTTTGGCCCTCCGGCGGCGCCGCCATCGCGAACACCAAGCCTCTAAGCATACTCATGAATCATGCGGCTGGACAGACAGGCGATCGCGGAACGTCCTACGGAAACTTTCCAACCGCCCGAACCTGATAGCCTCCCTGATACGCCGGATCGTGTCAAGGTAAAAGTGTAGATTATGCAACGTGTTAAGGGTGGCTGCGCTCATTTCGCGCGCGACGGACAGGTGGCGCAAATACGCCCGCGAGAACCTCCGGCAGGTGGAGCAGCGGCACGCTGGATCGGGCGGCGAGTCGTCTTCTGCGTAGCGCGCGTTCCTGATATTGAGCCGGCCCTGGCTCGTGAACAACTGACCATTGCGTGCGTTTCTCGTCGGGAGCACGCAGTCGAACAGATCGATCCCCCGCGCCACCGACTCCACGAGATCCTCGGGCGTGCCGGTCCCCATCAGATACCGCGGCCGATCCGCGGGCAGCCATCTCGTCGCACGCGCGACGATGTCGTACATGACGTCGATGGGCTCCCCGACGCTCAGTCCGCCAATCGCGAGCCCTTCGAAGCCGAGCGCCACCGTCGATTGCGCGCTTTCGTCCCGCAGCTCGGGAAACACGCCGCCCTGCACAATGCCAAACTGCGCCTGGCGAGCATTGCTCACCTGGACCCCGCCGACCGGCCCGGCGCGCAGCTCCAGCAGACGGTCGCGCGCGCGGCTCGCCCACCGAAGCGTGCGCGCCATCGACAGGCGCGCCTCTTCCTGACTCGACGGATGCGCCAAGCACTCGTCGAGCACCATCGCGATGTCCGACCCCAGCTGCGCCTGAATGTCGGTGGTCCGTTCCGGCGTCAGCAGATGCGCTGAGCCGTCGACGTGCGACCGGAAATGGGCGCCCTCTTCGGCGATCGTCCGCCGCTCGGCCAGGCTGAAGATCTGAAAGCCGCCGCTGTCGGTCAGCATCGGCTTGGTCCAGCCGATGAAGCGGTGCAGCCCGCCGCGCCGCGCGATGAGATCGTCTCCAGGCCGCAAGAAGAGGTGATAGGTGTTGCTCAGCAGAATCTCGACGCCGAGATCCTCGAGATCGCGATGCGTCACGCCCTTCACCGCGCCTTGCGTGCCGACAGGCATGAACGCCGGCGTCTCGACGTCGCCGTGCGCGGTCGTCATCACACCGCACCGGGCATCGCCGTCGGTGGCAGTCAGACGGAAATCGAAGAGTGGTCCAGACATGAAGGCACGACAGTTTATTTGCGTTGTAAACTTTCGACAAATAGACCACGTTTGTGCTTGACAATGATCTTTTTTCCACCATAATTCCTATATCTGGTATGAGGGTGGTGAACTAAGGCCATTCCTTGTGCACACGATCGAGCTGGTTCTCATCGGTAGTTCGCAGCGGAATGACGCCGACGGGCTGGTGAGCGTGCCAGGCGGCAGCCACCACAGAGCTGGTCGCAAGCGTCGCCGCGGGCGCAAAACCCACACGAAGGGGGGGATAAGAGACAATGGCGAAGAAAGCCAAGGGCGGGAAGAAGAAGGCTGGCAAGAAACGTTAGGCCAACCTCCACCGTCATAAAAAAAGGGGGCGACCGCCGCCCCCTTTTTTGATCCCTTCTGTAATTCCAAACTCTTCTCACTGCAAGCTTTCACCGTCCCAGACAATCACCCGCCGAATGACGTCCCACGGCTGAATCTGGTCGATGATCTCCATGCCTCCCGTCACGCGTCCAAAGACCGTATAGCGGCCATCGAGGTGCGGCTGCGGTGAATGGGTGATGAAGAACTGGCTGCCGCCTGTGTCGGCCCAGTCGAGCGCCATGCCGACGGCTCCGCGCAGGTAGGGCCGTCCATTCAACTCGTCACGAATCGTGTAGCCCGGACCGCCCTCGCCATCGCTGCGCGGGTCGCCGCCCTGGATCACGAAATCGGGCACGACGCGATGAAAGGTGACCCCGTCGAAGAATTTCTTGCGCGCCAGGGTGATGAAGTTCGCGACCGTCAGTGGCGCGTCGAGCATGGCGAGCTCGATCTGGATGAGGCCGCGATCGGTTTCGATGTAGACCTGGGTGGATACGGGCGGATTGACCAGCCAGGGCGACGCGTAGTAATCGGCCGTGTGCCCGGTCGGGGCGGGCCGAATGCGGGTGTCGGCCCCGCCGGCCGGATCGAACGCGTCGAGCAGCGTGGCCGCCCGCACTCGCACGGCCCAGTCTTTGTCGCCCAGGGCGGCGGTGAGCACCGGCGTCGCGCTCGCCGCGCCGTAGGCCGCAAGCGCGCCGAGCGCGGCCGCTCGCGCCACGTATGTCACGTCGCGCTGTCCCGACTTGTAGGCATCGGCAAGGGCCGCCTGCGCGTTGGGCGGCTTCAGCTCGCCCAGGGCCCTGGCGGCGGCCGCACGAATCACGGGATCGTCGTTTTTCAGGTGTTCGAGCAGCAACGCCGCCACGTCGGGTGCGCGCAGGCGGGCAATGGAGGCCAGCACGGCGGGAATCACGCGCGAGTCGCTGTCGCCGACGAGCGTGCGCAGGCGCGGCAGGCCCGTCTCAGCCGACAGTGTGCCGAGCACCGACGCCAGCGCGGCCCGTACGCTCCAATGCTTGTCCGGGTCGAGCCCCGAGAGCACCGTGACGAACCCTTCCGGATCGAGCCGGGCCAGCGAGCGAATGGCGGCCGAGCGAACGGCGGGGCTCGGATCGGCGAGCATGTCGAGCAGCGTGTCCATCACGCCGTCGGCGCGGATGCCGCCGAGAGCCGCCACCGCTTCCACGCGGACATGCGGATCGCTCTTGGCGCTCTGCGCGATCTTCAGGAGCACAGGCCCGGCCGCCGGCCCGCCCAGACGGCCCACCGATCGAATCGCTTCGATGGCGACCGAGCGATCGGCGCTCGTGACCATCGGCAGAAGCACCTCCAGTGCCGCGCGGTCCTCCAGGGGTCCGAGGCCCTTGGCGGCGAACGCGCGCGTGTAGGGATGCGGATCCTTGGCAAGCGTCATGAGCGCGCCGAGCGCGCGCCGGTCTTCTACGCGCTGCAGCGCGTACGCGATCGGCCACCACCGGGCGCGCGGCTGCCCGGACCGGTCGAGCGCGGCGGAGGCGAGCGGCTCGTAGGCCTTGAGTCGAGCGAGCGCATACAGGCCGAGTCGGTACGCCGCCGCGAGCGTGTCGCGCCGCGCGTCTTCCGCGTCCGGCGGCGGCTCGGCGAGCACGCCGGCATCGGCGATCGACGCCGCCATCGCGGCAATCGCGTCCGCCGCCGTCAGGTCGCCAAGCAGGCCGAGCGCTTCGGCAGCGGCGCCTTTCACGAGCGGCGACGCGTTGCCGAGCGCCGCGACGAGCGGATCGCGCGCGCGTCTGTCGCCAATCAGCCCGAGCGCGAACGCCGCCATCTGGCGAACCTCGGGTTCGACATCGGTGAGCAGCGCCGCCAGCGACGGCACGCCCTCGCGCAAGCCGACGCGGCCCACGGCGAGCGCGGCGCGGCGGCGGATACGCCCCTCGCTGTCGGTCAGCAGCCGCAGCAGATCGGGCGGCGGCGCCGGCGGCGTGACCACAGGCGCGCCGCCGCGGCGCGTCGGGGGCGGCGGCGCCGGCGGTACGGCTGGCGCAGGATCGCGCAGCACGCGCTGGTCCTCGAGCCACAGAATCCAGGCGAGCTTCTGCTCGTAGGGCGGCGTCACCGGCTTGGGCGGCGCCAGCGGCGCACTGGCACACGCCGACATGACGAGCGCACACGCGGTCGTGATCAGAGCGCCGGAGCTCGTACGTCTCACGTCGCGATGATATCATCGGGTCGTCGTGCTCTTCCGCTACATCGCGGTCGAAGGACCGATTGGCGCGGGCAAAACCACGCTGGCCGAGCGGTTGGGCACGCGTCTCGACGCAACGCTCGTGCTCGAGGAAACCGAAAACCCGTTCCTCGCCGACTTCTACGCCGACCGACCGGGCGCCGCGCTGCAGGCGCAACTCTTCTACCTCCTCAGCCGCCATCGTCAACAGACCGCGCTGCGCCAGGCGAGCCTGTTCAACCAGGTGACGATCTGCGATTACCTCTTCGACAAGGACAAGATCTTCGCGTATCTCAACCTGGACGACAACGAGCTCTTCATCTATCAGCGCTTGTACGACCTGCTCGCGCGCGACGTGCCGGCGCCAGACCTCGTCGTGTACCTGCAGGCGCCGACCGATGTGCTGCTGAGACGACTGCACGAACGCCCCCCCGATCCGGAGGCGGCGGCGTTCGATCCGGACCCGGCGTATCTCCGCGAGCTCAACGAGGCGTACCATCATTTCTTCTTTCACTACAACACCACGCCGCTTCTCGTCGTCGAGACGTCGGAGCTCGACTCCGACGCGAGCGACGAAGCGCTCGACGATCTCGTGAAGCAGATCAGACACATGGGCGCCGGCACGCGCTACTACGTGCCGAGGACGAAATAGTTTCGACGTTCGAGATCTACAATTCATTTTCTTCAATCTCTTCAATCTGAAATCCTCTTCAATCTGAAATCTGAGTTCTGAAATCTGAAGTAAGCTTGATCCCCCATGGCGTGGTTCAAGAAGACCCGCAAGCCGATCGCCGCGACCAAGGAGAAGTCCAGTCGCGTCCCTGAAGGGCTGTGGCTCAAGTGTCCGGGCTGTGCGCAGGTCATCTACAACAAGGATCTCTCGACCAATCTCAACGTCTGCCCAAAGTGCGTCCACCACTTCCGGATTGGCGCCGCCGAGCGTCTGCGCACGTTATTCGACGCCGAGTGGACCGAACACGACGTCGACCTGGCGTCGACCGATCCGCTCGAGTTCACCGACACGAAGCCCTATAAGGCCCGGCTCCAGGCGAGCCGCGCCGCCACCGGCCTCAAGGACGCGATCATCGTCGGCACCGGCGGCATCGAAGGCATCTGCACGGTGGTGGCGGCGATGGAGTACGACTTCATCGGCGGCAGCATGGGCGTGGTCGTCGGGGAAAAGATTACGCGCGCCATTGAACGCGCCCTCGACCTTCGGTGCCCGCTGGTCATCGTGTGCTGTTCGGGCGGCGCCCGAATGATGGAAGGGGCGCTGTCGTTGATGCAGATGGCCAAGATCTGCGGCGCGCTCGCCCACTTCGACAAGGCGCGCCTGCCGTACATCTCGGTCCTCACCGATCCGACGACGGGCGGCGTGACCGCGAGCTTCGCGATGCTCGGCGATCTGAACATCGCCGAGCCAATGGCGCTCATCGGGTTTGCCGGGCCGCGCGTGATCGAGCAGACGATTCGCCAAAAACTCCCCGAAGGGTTCCAGCGGTCCGAGTTTCTGCTCGAAAAGGGCATGATCGATTTCATCATCGACCGGCGCGAGATGAAGGCGGCCATCGCCAGGGCCCTGCGCTTCATGGGCGCGCGCGCCACGCTGCCGGCGCCCGCGCCTGCCTCCCCTGCCGTCGAGCCCGAATTGAGTCATCTGGCCATTGAGTCTTCCCGTCAATGAATTGACTCCCGCTCTAGAGTGGCTGCACGGTCTCGAGCAGTTCGGCATCAAGCTCGGCCTCGACAGCATCACGGCCATCGTCGAGGCGCTTGGTCATCCTGAGCGCGCGTTCCGATCCGTCCACGTCGCCGGAACCAACGGCAAGGGCTCGGTCACGGCCATGGTCGAATCGGCCTTGCGCGCGGCCGGACACGCCTCAGCCCGTTACACATCGCCACACCTCTTCGACCTCTCGGAGCGTTTCTGCATCGGGGGCCGACCCGTCGAGCCCGAGACGCTCGACCGGGCGGTCGCCGACGTCCGCCGGATCGTCGAGCGACTGCGCCTGAGCGGGCGACTGGTCGTGCACCCGACGTTCTTCGAAGTGACGACCGCCGTCGCCTTCGAGCTGTTTCGCCGCGCCGGCGTGCAGACGGCCGTCTGCGAGGTCGGGATGGGCGGACGGCTCGACGCGACCAACGTGCTCCAGCCTGCCGTCTGTGCGGTGACGTCGATTGGATTCGATCACACACTGCATCTGGGGCGAACGCTCCATGAGATTGCCGTCGAGAAGGCCGGGATCATCAAGCCGGGCGTTCCCGTGGTCGTCGGCCGGCTCGATCCGGAGGCGTTCGCCGCTGTCGAGGCGATCGCGCGGGCACGAGGCGCACCGATCGTCGACGCCTCGGACGTGGCGCTCGTGAAGGATCGGGGGTTCACGGTTGGACTCCGTGGCGCGCACCAGGTGGAGAACGCCGCGGTGGCGGTGAAGGTGCTCGAGACGCTCGACGTTCCGCGAGGGGCCATCGCCGACGGGCTGGCGCGGGTCTCGTGGCCGGGCCGCCTGGACCTGCGCCGCCTGCCGGACGGGCGCGAAGCGCTGCTCGACGCCGCTCACAATCCCCAGGGCGCCTCCCGGCTCGCGGCGTACCTTCGGGATTCGCCGTTTGCCGGAGCGCCGCTCGTGTTCGCCGCGATGCGCGACAAGGACGTCGACGGCATGCTGCGCGAGCTCGCGCCGGAGGTCGGCGCGATCGTGTTCACGCGCACCTCGAGCACCCGCTCGGCTGAGCCGGCCGAGCTGGCGGCGCGCTTGCGCGCGCTCGCGCCCCGACACGCCGCAGACGAGGCGGCCTCGCCTGCAGACGCGCTCGCCACCGCCTGGCGGATCTCCCCTCGCATCGTGGTGGCCGGCTCGATATTTCTGCTGAGCGACGTGATGAAGGAAGCCGGCTGGTCGTGATAGGCTCGCTGAACAGTGCGAAGAATCCTGCGAGCCTCGCTCTCCGTGCTGATCCTGCTCGCGTTCTCGGTGGCCACGGTGAACGCCCAACAGGCCGGCCCGCCTGTCGAGGACTCCACCTTCAGCAAGAGCCGGCTCTACGATCGCCAGAAGAATTACTGGCACTTTGTCGGCGAGGTCGAGCTCGAGAGCGGCGATACGAAGATCTATGCCGACGACATCGAGGCGTGGGTCGACGAGGACCGGGTCGCCGCCTCGGGAAACGTGCTGTTCGTTCAGGGCAACAACCGCGTCGCCGCCGACCGCGCGACGTTCAACACGAAGACGCGGCTCGGCACGTTCTACAACGCCTTCGGTATCGCGAACCTGCAGCCGCGCCGGCAAATCCCGCAGGCGGGCGCCGTGGCGGCGCCGCAGATGACTGGGCAGGACACCGACGTGTACTTCTTCGGCGACGAAGTCGAGAAGATTGGGCCCAAGAAGTACCGGATCAAGAACGGCGGCTTCTCGACCTGCGTGCAGCCGACGCCGCGCTGGGATCTGAGCGCCGAGACGATCGTCTTGAACATCGACCACTACACGCTGCTCAGGCAGGCCATCCTGAAAGTGAAGGGCGTGCCGATGCTGTACCTGCCCGTGCTGTACTACCCAACCACTGAAGACGACCGCGCGACGGGCTTTCTCATCCCGACCTACAGTGCGACGACCATCCGCGGCCAGTCGATCCAGGTCCCGTTCTTCTGGGCCATCAACCGGAGCCAGGATGCCACCGTCGCCTACGAATGGTTCTCGAAGTCTGGGCGCGGATTCGACGGCGAGTACCGTTACGACATGGGCCTGGGCACCAACGGCAGCATCCGGTCGCACACGCTCGACCAGCAGCAGGCGACTTACGTCCTCGAGGACGGGTCGACGAGCGTCGTGCCGGCCAGCCGCAGCTTCGAGCTGCGCGGCGGCGCGAACCAGGCGCTGCCGTACAACCTCCGGGCGCGCGGCCGCGTGGACTACTTCTCCAGCGTCGAGACGATGCAGCAGTCCAACACGAACATCTACGACGCGTCGCGAAGCCAGCGGAGCTTCGGAGGCAACGTGGTCGGTTCGTGGCGCACGTACTCGCTGAACGCCACAGCGGACTGGAGCGAAAACTTCTACAACACGACCGAGTCGGTGGTGAACGGGGGCGCGCCGCGCGTGGCGCTCAGCCGCAACGAGCGGCCGCTGTACGGCGGGTCGTACGTCTCGGCGACGAGCGAGTTCGTGCACCTCGTCCGACAGACCAAAACCGGCGACGTCACGCTCGATTCGGGTCTGAGCCGGTTGGATGTCGCCCCGCAGGTTCGCTTTCCGTTCCGGCGCTGGCAGTGGCTCACGGTGAATTCCACCGTCGCCTGGCGCGAAACGTTCTACACGCGCAGTCTGGATCCGGCGACGATCGACCCCACCACAGGCCGGGCGAGGATCGTCGGCAACAGCCTGAACCGTCGGCACTTCACGCTGCAGGCTCAGGCTGTGGGGCCGATCTTCAACCGCGTCTTCGACACGCCGAGCAACGGCTACGCGGAGCGCTTCAAGCACTCCGTCGAGCCCTTCCTGAACGTCACGCGCACCTCGTCGATCGACAACTTCAGTCAGATCGTGCAGACAGACGGCGTCGACGGCATCGTGGGCAACGCGACCAGCTACACCTACGGTCTCAACAACCGGTTCTACGCGAAGCGTAGGACGGGCAGCCTCAGTCAGGCACAGGAGATCGCGACCGTCTCGCTGTCGCAGTCGTACTACTCCGACGAGCGGCAGTCTCTCTACGATCGACAGTACGCGACGAGCACGAGCGGCGCGCCGCCGAGCCATTTCTCGCCGATCGTTCTCGGCGTCCGCGTGTCGCCGACACGCGAGATCGAAGGGCGCCTGAACGCCGAGGTCGACAGCCAGTCTCTCGAGCTTCGAACGCTGTCGGCGAGCGGGAGCTACAACTGGACGAGCCGGGTTCAGACGTCGGCGACCTGGAGCCAGCGGTACTTCATCGAAGGCGTGTCGGGCTTCGACAATCCGAGCTACCTCGATCACTACTTGAGCATGTCGACCAACGCGCACACGCGCGACAACCGGTACGGCGGGCTGTATTCGTTCAACTACAACATCCTGCGCTCGACGATCTTGCAACAGCGGATCACGGCCTTCTACAACGCGCAGTGTTGCGGCATCGCCTTCGACTACCAGACCTACAACTTCACCTACGGATCGACGCTGCCAGCCGACCACCGATTCTTCCTGTCGTTCACGCTCGCCGGGTTGGGCAATTTCTCGCCCTTCAGCGGCGGCCTGACCGGAGTGCCGCGATAGCCCCCACCGCGATGTCGCCGGCGCTCGTCACGGGCGCGGCCGGCTTTGCCGGCGGCCATCTCGTCGATCTGCTGATCGGCGATGGAATCGACATTGTCGCCTGGCAGCGCCCCGGCGGCGCAGTGCCCTCGGCCGCCGCCGCCAGGGGGCGCGTCCGGTGGGAAGGGGTCGACCTGCTCGACCGATCGGCCGTCCGTGCCGCGCTCGATCGCACACGGCCGGCCGCCATCTACCATTGTGCCGGGGCGGCGCACGTCGGCCGGTCGTGGGAGCACACCGAGTCGACCCTGGCCGTGAACGTTCGCGGGACTCATCATGTGATCGAAGGCCTCCGCGATCTTCGACTCGAGGCGCGGGTGTTGGTCCCGAGCTCGGCGATGGTCTATCGGGCGGCTGACGAGCCGCTTCGAGAGGATCACGCTCTCGCGCCGGCAAGCCCCTACGCGCTCAGCAAGCTCGCGCAGGAACTGGTCGGCAGCGGCAATCCCGGCGGACCGCACGTGATGATCGCGCGCGCGTTCAATCACTTCGGACCGCGTCAGGATCCGGGATTCGTCGCGTCCGCGTTCGCCCGCCGCATCGCGGATATCGAGGCGGGCCGCTGGCCGCCCGAGATTGCCGTCGGCAACCTCGAGTCGCGCCGCGACCTGACCGATGTGCGCGACACGGTGCGCGCGTATCGATCAATCCTCGAGCGCGGCTCCCCAGGCCGTCCCTACAACGTCTGCACCGGACGCGCGGTGGCGATTCACGACCTGCTCGACCTGATGCTGTCGCGGGCGACGGTGCCCATCACGGTGAGGATTGATCCGGCGCGGTACCGTCCAAACGATCTTCCGCTCGTCCTGGGCGATCCTGGCCGCATCGAGCTCGAGCTCGGCTGGCGCGCGGAGATTCCACTCGAGCGGACGATCGACGATCTGCTCGCATACTGGCGCAACCGGTGATGAGCGGTTGGCGCCGCGGTGTTCCGGCATGGGCCGCCCCCGGCCTGGTCATCGTCCTTCTGACGGCAACGGTGACCTGGCCGCAGGGCTTTCACCTGTCGACGCGGATCGCCGCCCACAACGATGCGTTGTTCAGCATCTGGCGCCTCGCGTGGGTCGCTCAGGGGCTGGCCACCGACCCGCGGCATCTGTTCGACGCCAACATCTTTCATCCCGCCGCCAATACGCTGAGCTTCTCGGACGCCATGCTGCTCCAGGGCGTCCTCGCCGCACCGCTCTTCTGGGCCGGCGTGTCTCCGATCCTGATCTACAACGTGCTACTCGTCGGCGGCATCGCGCTCTCCGGATTCGCCATGTTCGTGCTCGCCAGGCACGTCACCGGCTCGCACCGTGCAGCGCTGGTTTCAGGGGTGATCTTCACCGTGGCGCCGTACCGCATCGAGCACTTCATGCACCTCGAGCTGCAGTGGGCGATGTGGATGCCGCTCGCGTTCTGGGCCATCCATCGGACGTTCGAGACACGAGCGTGGCGCTTCGGACTGCTCGCGGGACTGTTCGTCTGGCTGCAGCTGCTGTCGTCGGTGTACTACGGCGTCTTCCTGGCGGCGGCCTGCGTGGCGCTGGTCCTGCTGCTGTCGGCGACGCGCCCCGGCGATGCGTTGGGCGCGCTTCCGACGCTGGTGGCCGGCGGCATCGTCGCGGCCATGGGCGCCGCGCCCTACGCCTGGCCCTACCTCCAAGCCGCGCGAACGATGGCGCGCACACCGGCCGAGGTCGCCGCCTACAGCGCCACGTGGTGGAGCTACCTCGCGAGCCCGCCGCAGAGCCTCCTCTGGTCGTGGACGTCGAGCCTCGGCGGTCCCGAGCTCAGACTCTTTCCGGGCGCCGTCGCCATTCTCCTGGCACTCACGGCCGTGCTCCTTCGTCCACGACGGATCGTCGCCGTTTACGCGGTTCTGGCGCTCGTCGCTATCGATCTGTCGCTCGGTTCGAATGGCTACACGTACAGCTGGCTGTTGGATCGTGTGGACGTGCTCCACGGGCTCCGCGCACCAGCCCGCTTCGGCATCATCGCGTGCTCGGCAGTCGCGATACTCGCAGGGTTCGGAGCGCAGGCTGTGGAGGAGCGGCTGCGCGCCGCCGGCTCGCGTGCCGCAGTCTCGATGGCCGAGGCGCTCACGATTCTGGTGGCCATCGACGGCGCGACGAGCGGCATGTGGATCATGAACGCGCCGTATCAACCGGCTAGCGTCTTCAATGTGTACAAGTCCATACGCGCGCTCGGCCCTGGCCCCGTTCTCGAGCTGCCGCTGCCGCGCCTGGACGCCCTGCCGGGTCACGAAGCCACGTTCATGCTGTGGTCCACGGCGCATTGGCATCCGCTTGTGAACGGCTACAGTGGATACTATCCACACGAGTATTCCCAGACCGTGTCGCGCATCGAACGCTTTCCCGATGATCAGTCGATCGCTCAGCTGACCAACATCGGCGTCCGTTACATCGTCGTGCACCGCGTGTACTACGACGAGCAGGAGTACGGCGCGCTGATAGAGAAAATGGACGCGCGTCCGGAGCTTCGTTCGCAGGGCACGTACGACGACCCGCTCGGCGAGTGCCACCTGTTCGTGCTCGGCCATTGACGGGCCAGTGAGCGGCCACTTGACAGCGCCGCGTCGACACTGGATGATGGGCGAACAAACAGCGAATCCCGCTCATGTCCCGATTCCCGGTTCTCTTTGATCTCGGAGCGCAGCGGCCCACCACCAGAGACGTCGCGTCGCTCGTCAAGGAAGGTGGCACCGCGGCGCTGACGGAAGCCGAGCGCCGCGCCGACCAGGCGCGGTATCAGGAAGTCGTGTGCCGTTCGGCGCTCAACCGCGTCAAGGGCATGCCGTTCAACTGGACGCTGAACCCGTATCGCGGCTGCACCCATGGCTGCCACTACTGCTTCGCGCGCCGCTATCACGTGCAGTTCGAGATGAACGCCAGCGACGAGTTTGCGTCGGTGATCCTCGTCAAGCGCAATTTCGTGGAGGTGCTTCGCCGCGAGCTCGACCGTCCCTCGTGGGCTCGCGAAATGGTTGCGTTCGGAACGGCCACCGATCCGTATCAGCCCATCGAGGGACACTATCGCCTCACGCGCGGTGCGATCGAGTCGCTGGCGCGCGGGCGCACGCCGATTGGCCTCATCACCAAGGGCCCGATGGTCGTGCGCGACAGGGACGTGCTGGCCGACTTGTCGCGCGCGGCCGCGTGCACGGTCTACATGAGCGTGCCGACGGTCGACGAAGACGCATGGCGCGCCCTCGAGCCTGGCACGGCGCATCCCCTCCAGCGTCTGCGGGCAGTGCGCGAGCTGGCCGACGCCGGCATCGACGCCGGTGTCCTCATGGCGCCGGTCGTACCTGGCTTCACTTCGTCCCGCTCGAAGGTGGAACGAACCATCAAGGCCATTGCCGATTACGGAGCACGCTTCGTCGGCTGCAACGTGATGCACCTCGAGGACGGCACGCGGACGCATTTCATGGCGTTCATCGAGCGCGAGTTTCCGGCGCTGCATCCGCGATTCGAGAGGCTCTACGCCGGGAAGTATGCGCCGGAGACCTATCGGAAACAGGTGAAGGCGATGGTCCGGGTGCTTCAGGAGCGCCACGGCCTGACGCGGCGCGAGGATGCTGGAGGCCAGGGACGCTCGAGGCGCCCCGACGACCGCCACGGGCACGACGCCACGCAAGTCGGATTCGCGTGGTAATGGGGTCAGAGTGGGGTCAGAGTGGGGTCAGACACCACTCTGACCCCCGAGAAGAGCCTGAATTCGCTTTTCGGTCGGCGGGTGGGTGCTGAACAGCGACAGCATCCCCCTTCCTGAGAACGGTTTGATGATGAACATGTGCGCAGTCGCTGGATTGGCGTCGAGCGGCACCATCCGCGACCCCGCTTCGATCTTTCTCAGCGCGTTGACCAGCCCTGTCGGCCCACCCGCAATGGCTGCCCCACCGGCATCCGCCTCGTACTCGCGCGAGCGCGACACGGCGGCCTGAATGAGCATCGCGGCAATGGGCGCCAGGATGATCGTCGCGAGGAGCGCGATCGGATTCTGCCCTTCGCGGTCATCGCGCGACCCGCCGAAAAACATCGCGAAGCGGGACACCATCATGATGGCCGCCGCCAGGGTCGCGGCGATCGAGCTGATCAGGATGTCGCGATGCTTCACGTGTGCGAGCTCGTGCGCGATCACGCCTTCGAGCTCGCGATCGTTCAGGATCTGCAGGATGCCTTCGGTAGCCGCAACGGCCGCGTGCTCGGGATCGCGTCCCGTCGCGAACGCGTTGGGCGACGCCTGCGAAATCAGGTAGACGCGCGGGCGCGGCAGCGCGGCGCGCCCCGCCAGCCGCTCGACGATGTCGTACAAGCGGTGGCCGGGACCGACCTCCTTCGCGCCGTACATCTTGAGCACGATCTTGTCCGAAAACCAGTACGAGACGAAGTTCATGCCGGCCGCGAACACGAAACCCATCATCAACCCTTGGGCGCCCCCGAGGGCCTCGCCGAGAAACAACAGTAACGCGCTCAGGGCGCCGAGCAGTAACGCCGTCTTCACCGCATTGGACATGGTTTTCATTGTAGTCGAGCGCTGAAAAAGTGACGCGCACCGACTGCTGATCATTTTGACGCCTCAGAGCCGCCGAAGGTTCCGCACTGGTGCGTCAAACGGGCGGCCGTCACGTCGTATAATTGTTGGCGATGCAGGCGTTAGCCTTCTTGCTCGCCGCGGCTTTAGCAGCCCGCGGTGAAAGTCTGGCTGCATTCGACGGGCGATGCATCCCCGCCGGCTGCGTTGCTCCTCGCTCACATACTCCCGGTATGCTCGGTCGTCGCGCCTTGCCGGCGGGGCGCCTCGCCCGTCTCGGTGCGACGCCAGACTTTCACCACGGGCTGCTCGCCCAGCAGCAACCACCTGTGCCGAAGCCCTTTCCGCAACCCGGGGCGACACAGCCGGTCAAGCCGGCGGCGCCGCCTGCCAAGCCGTCGCAGCCGCCAACCGCCCAGCCGGCGCCCCCGCCCGGCGCCACGCCGCCCGCCGCTCCGCCGGCCGATGGCGCGCCGACGGAAGCCGCGTTGGGCGTCCCGATCTACCCCGGCGCGCAGTTCCTGAGGGCGTACGACGCCGGGCGCGGGCAGCGGTTCTATCTGTTCGGCACAACCGCGTCATTCGTCGATCTCGTCAGCTACTATCGCGGACGACTGAAGCAGCGTGGCGAGGTGGTCTTCGAAACGCCGGCGACGCACGAGTTCCTGGTGGGCCGCTTCCGCGAGGAGACGATGGCGTTTCCGCCAGGGGTGACGATCAAGGATTTCCAGTCCGAAGTGTCGCAGGGCTATCCCAACCCGAAGGTCGGGGCCCAGCCGGCGCGGTTTCCGACGGTGATTCAGATTGTCGCTGTCACGGAACGCTGAAACCTGAAATTGAGGATTTGAGGATTTGAGGATTTGAGGATTTGAGGATTTGAGGATTTGAGGATTTGAGGATTTGAGGATCTGAGAATTTGGCGTCAGGAGCCTGTTGCCCTGAGCGCAGCGTGACGAGATCCCGACACGAAATCCTCAAATTCGCGGTTCCAAATCCTCAAGTTCTCAAATCCTCAAGTTCTCAAATCCTCAAATCCTCAAATCCTCAAATCCTCAAATCCTCAAATTCAGATTACTTGGCCGCCGGCACGTAGATCTCTGAACGCCTCCGGAACTCCAGCGATTTCTCTTCCATGCCGACGGCCGCGGCGGCGTCTTCGCTGAGGCCCTTCTCCTTCGCGTAGTCCCGCACCTGCTGCGTCAGCTCCATGCTGCAGAATTTGGGGCCGCACATCGAGCAGAAGTGCGCGACCTTGGCGCCGTCGGCCGGCAGGGTCTCGTCGTGGTAGGCGCGCGCGGTCACCGGATCGAGCGCCAGGTTGAACTGATCCTCCCACCGGAACTCGAACCGGGCCTTCGACAGCGCATCGTCCCGTTCGCGCGCGCGAGGATGACCCTTCGCCAGGTCCGCCGCGTGCGCGGCGATCTTGTAGGCAATCACACCCGACTTGACGTCGTCGCGATTGGGCAGGCCGAGGTGCTCCTTGGGCGTGACGTAGCAGAGCATCGCGGTGCCGTACCAGCCGATCATGGCCGCGCCGATGGCCGACGTGATGTGGTCGTAGCCTGGCGCGATGTCGGTGGTGAGCGGACCGAGCGTGTAGAACGGCGCCTCGGCGCACCACTCGAGCTGCTTTTCCATGTTCTCTTTTATGAGATGCATGGGGATGTGGCCCGGCCCCTCGTTCATCACCTGGACGTCGAACTCCCACGCAATCCTCGTGAGCTCGCCCTGCGTCTCGAGCTCGGCGAACTGCGGCTCGTCGTTGGCGTCGGCGATCGAGCCCGGCCTGAGGCCGTCGCCGAGCGAGAACGACACGTCGTAGGCGCGCATGATCTCGCAGATCTCGCGGAAATGCGTGTAGGTGAAATTCTCCTGATGGTGCGCGAGGCACCACTTCGCCATGATCGCACCACCGCGCGACACGATGCCCGTGACGCGGCGGGCCGTGAGCGGGACGTACCGCAGGAGCACGCCTGCGTGCACCGTGAAGTAGTCGACGCCCTGCTCGCACTGCTCGATGAGCGTGTCGCGGTAGATCTCCCACGTCAGATCTTCCGGCCGGCCGCCGGCCTGTTCGAGCGCCTGGTAGATTGGCACCGTGCCGATCGGCACGGCGGAATTCCGGATGATCCACTCGCGTGTCTCGTGGATGTTCTTCCCGGTCGACAGGTCCATCACCGTATCGGCGCCCCAGAGGGTCGCCCAGCGCAACTTCTCGACCTCTTCTTCAACGGATGACGAGACGGCTGAGTTGCCGATGTTGGCGTTGATCTTCACCAGGAAATTCCGGCCGATAATCATCGGCTCGAGCTCGAGGTGATTGACGTTGGCTGGAATGATGGCTCGGCCGCGCGCGACTTCATCCCGAACGAAATCCGCGGGCAGCCCTTCGCGGATCGCGATGAACTCCATCTCGGGCGTGATCTCGCCCTGCCGCGCGTAGTGGAGCTGCGTCACCGCCTGCCCGGCTCCGGCCCTCGCCCGGCGGGCCCGGACCCAGGGCTCGCGCAGCTTCGGCAGCCCGCGCGCGACGTCGTGATCCTGAGGACCGCTCGTGTCGTACACACGCAGCGGCGGTTCGCCGCCCGACAGGGCGATCTCGCGTATCGGCACGCGCACGCCCTGAGGGCCGTCGACGAGAATCTTCTGCGAGCTGGGATACGCCGTGGAAAAGTCTGACATTGCCGCCTCCCTCCGCCGGTTTGAACCGGGTCAGGTTCCAAGGGTCTGATCTCAATCCCGAGACATCGGGGATACCCCTGGCGGTTTTCTGAGACTATAACCTGAATCGCGAATTTGAGGATTTGAGGATTTGAGGATTTGAGGATTTGGCGAGAATTTGAAGAGTTGAGGATCTTGGCGAAGATTTTTCAGAATTTGAGAAGTTGATGTCATGCGACTTTCCGCAAGATGAAGCATTTCAGGTAGTACGTCTCGGGCACGCCCAGTAGCACCGGGTGATCGCGCCCCTGCATCCGTTTTTCGACGACCGTGACATGGACGCCCGCATCGATCGACGCGTCGTACACGATCTCGGCAAACGCCGCCTCGTGCACGTGGTACGAACAGCTGCAGGTGACGAGCGTCCCGCCGGGATTGAGGAGCTTCAGCGCACGGAGATTGATTTCCTTGTAGCCGGCGGTGGCCTTGGGTACGGCGGTCTTGCTCTTGGCGAACGCCGGCGGGTCGAGGACGATGGTGTCGAACCGTTCCTTCAACCGCTCGAGTCCTCTGAGCTCGTCGAACACGTTGCCGACGCGCGCGTCGATGGTGACACCGTTCCGCTCGGCGTTCTGTCGCAGGCGGCCGACGGCATCCGCGGAGATCTCGATGGCGATGGTTTCCTGGCAATGCCGTGCCAGCTTGAGCGCGAAGCCGCCGTTGTAGCTGAAGCAGTCGAGCAGCCGGCCCCGGGCGTACGCCGCCGCCGCTTCACGGTTCTCACGCTGGTCGAGAAAGAGACCCGTCTTCTGGCCGCGCCGGGGATCGACGCGGTACTCGATCCCGCTTTCGACGACGGTCACCTCCTCCGGAACCTCTCCCGACAGCACGTCGACACGCTGTTCCAGACCCTCGAGCTGGCGGGACCGGGGATCGTTTCGGCCGAGGATGCCCTTCGGCGCCAAGAGATCGTTCAGCGTCGCCACGATGAAAGGCGTCAGCCGATCCATTCCCTGGCAGAGCGCCTGGAGGACGAGATAATCTCCGTACCGGTCGACGATGAGCGAGGGGAGGAGATCGGCTTCGCCGTGGACCAGACGGTAGGCCGACGCGTCGATGGTCAGCGCCTGCCGGAAGCCGATTGCCGCCTCCAGCCGCCTTCTGAGCAACCCCTCGTCGGCGACGGCCTCGCCGTCTGTGAGCATCCGCAGGACGATTTGCGAGCGGTCGCTGTACAGCGCCTGTCCGAGGACGTGACCGCGCGGCCCGCGGACCGAGACGCGGTCGCCGCCCGTCGCGCGCACGTCTGCGATGTCACTGCGATAGATCCAGGGATGGCCGCTCGCAACGCGTTCGGCTCCTCGCGCGGAAACGATGACGGTCGGAAACATGAGTGCCGTGCTGCGTTCTCCGTGCGTCGTGCAACGTTCTCTCGTTCGGCGTTCGAAGTGCTGTGTTCCCGTCGCGCCCGGCTCCGAACGACGAGCGCCGAACGACGAACGAACAGCACGTCGCACGGAGAACGCAGAACTTCGAACCGCAAGGAACATAGTACAATTGTCCGCTGTGCGAATCGCGATCGGCGCCGATCACGCCGGTTTTCTCCTCAAAGAGCATCTGAAAGGCACGCTCGAGCGGCTCGGCCACGCAGTTGCCGACCACGGGACGACGAGTGAGGAGTCCACCGACTATCCCCCGATCTGCTTCGCCGTGGCGCGGGCCGTCGTCGAGGGCCGTGCCGATCGCGGCATCGTCGTCGGCGGCAGCGGGCAGGGCGAGCAAATGGCCGCCAACAAGATCGCGGGCGCGCGCGCGGCGCTGTGCCACGACCTCTTGACGGCGCGGCTGTCGCGCCAACACAACGATGCCAACGTGCTCTCGATGGGCGGACGCATCGTCGCCTTCGGACTCGCGGACGAGATTGTCGCCCTATGGCTGGAGACCCCGTTCGACGGCGGGCGCCATCAGCGGCGCATCGATCAGATTACGGCCGCTGAGCGGCGGAACTAGAGCGCTCTTGTGCCGGCCTGTGGTGCAGGGCTTCAGTCCTGCCTACGACGGCGCGCGTGCAGGTCTGAAGACACCGTTTGGAAAACTGCTGTAGAACACAATTCATGGGCACCGATACGATCAACACCTCCATCTGGCGCGCGCTCGCCGACACCGATCCCGAGATCGCCCGGGCCATCGACGAAGAGCGCCACCGGCAGAACACCGGCCTCGAGCTCATCGCCTCGGAAAATTTCGTGAGCCGCGCCGTGCTCGAAGCCGCCGGCTCGGTGCTGACGAACAAGTACGCCGAAGGCTACCCGGGAAGGCGCTACTACGGCGGGTGCGAGTTCGTCGATGTCGCCGAGCGCGCGGCCATCGCCCGGGCGAAGGCACTCTTCGGCGCCGACCACGTCAACGTCCAGCCGCACTCGGGCGCGCAGGCGAACATGTCGGTCTACATGACCCTGCTCAAGCCGGGCGACACCGTGCTCGGCATGAACCTGGCGCACGGCGGCCACCTCACGCACGGCCATCCACTCAATTTCTCCGGGCAGTTGTACACAATCGTTCCCTACGGCGTCCGAAAAGACGACGAGCGGCTCGACTACGACGAGCTCGAGAGGCTCGCCACCCAGCACACGCCCAGGATGATTATCGTCGGCGCCAGCGCGTACCCGCGCGTGATCGACTTCGCGCGCATCCGCGCCGCCGCCAATCGCATCGGCGCCGCGGTCTTCACCGACATGGCGCACATTGCCGGGCTCGTAGCCGCCGGCGTGCACCCGAGTCCGGTGCCGCACTCGGATTTCGTCTCGACGACAACGCACAAGACACTCAGGGGGCCGCGCGGCGGCATGGTGATGTGCCGCGAGAAGTACGCCAAAGACCTCGACAGAAGTGTGTTCCCCGGCGTACAGGGCGGACCGCTGATGCACATCATCGCGGCCAAGGCCGTGTGCTTCAAAGAGGCCGCCGAGCCGGCGTTTCAGGATTACCAGCGCCAGATCGTGGCCAACGCGGGCCGCCTCGCACAGGCGCTCTCGTCCGCCGGTTTCCGCCTGGTCAGCGGCGGCACCGACAACCACCTGATGCTCGTCGACGTGTTCTCGAAAGGCATCACGGGCAAGGTCGCCGAAGCCGCGCTGGGCAAGGCCGGCATCACGGTGAACAAGAACGCCATCCCCTTCGATCGGCATCCGCCGATGACCGCGAGCGGCATTCGCGTGGGCACTCCCGCGGTGACGACGCGAGGCATGCGCGAAGGCGAAATGGATCTGATTGGCGACCTGATCGCCAGGGCGCTCGAAACGCCCGACGACGACGGCGCATTGCGGATGATTCGGACCGAAGTCGAACGGCTGTGCAGGAAATTCCCGCTGTACCCGGACGCGCAGGCCTAGCAGCCGCCGGCGCTCAGGACCTCCCGGCCCGTGTCGCGGCCATCTTCGCCGATGACGGCCCTCTGGCACGTGCGTTCCCGTCGTTCGAGCCGCGCGCCGGGCAGGTCGACATGGCCGCCGCCGTCGCACGCGTCCTCGCACAGGGCGGCGTGCTGCTCGCCGAGGCCGGCACCGGAACCGGCAAGACCCTCGCGTACCTGATCCCCGCCATCCTCGGCCGCCAGCGGGTGCTCGTATCCACGGGGACGAAGAATCTTCAGGAACAGATCTTCTTCAAAGACATTCCGGCGCTCCGTGAGGCGCTCGACGTGCCCTTCACAGCCACGTTGATGAAGGGCCGCGCGAACTACCTCTGCCTGCACCGGCTCGATCAGCTGAACGAGGGCACGGGGCCCGCCGTCCACGACGTGTTTCTGCCGATCATTCGCGAGTGGTCGGGGCGCACCGAGACCGGCGACCGCGCCGAGCTGGAGGACCTGCCCGAAGACCTGGCGTTCTGGAATGAGGTCGCCGCCACCGCCGACACCTGTCTGGGCACCGAGTGCCCGCGCTACGACGACTGCTTCGTCACCCGCATGCGCCAGCGCGCCGCCGCATCCGATCTCGTCATCGTCAATCACCACCTGCTGTGTGCGGATGCGGCAGTGCGGCAGAGCGCGTACGGCGAAGTCATCCCCGCCTGCCCGATCGCGATCCTGGACGAGGCGCACCAGCTCGAGGACGTGGCGACGCAGTACTTCGGTTACTCGGTCAGCACCTACCGGCTCGAAGACCTGGCACGCGACCTCGAGCGGCTGGCCGACTCCGGCGTCGTCGAGCAGCGCAAGGGTCCCGACGAGATCGCCAGAGCCGTCGAAGCGCTTCGCGATCGGTCGCGTGCGTTCTTCGGCGACCTGGCGTCTGCGCTCCGCGGGGACCGTGACCGCATTCGCGTGAGCGAGTCGATGCTGTCCGACACACGCGAAGCCGCGGCCACGCTCGCAGGCGCCCTCGATCTCGTCGAAGCCACGCTGACGCGCCTGATGAAACCGACCTCGCCTGGCGACGACGGCAGCAAGGCGGCCGACGATGCCGAGGCGCTGGCGCGGCGCGCCAGGGAACTGCGCGACGAGATCCGCTTCCTCGTCCGGGCGGGAGACCCCGACTACGTGTACTTCGCGGAGTTCCGCGGCAAAGGCGTCTTCCTCCGCGCCTCGCCCATCGACGTTTCCACGATCCTGCGGGAGGTCCTCCTCGAGCGGATGCGCGCGACCGTGCTCACGTCGGCGACGCTGACCGTGGACGGGAGCTTCGAGTACGTCCGCAGGCGGCTGGGCATTCGGTCGGCCGCCGAGATCCGACTGCCGTCCGAGTTCGACTTCGCGCGTCAGGCGCTCCTCTACCTGCCGACGCACATGCCCGACCCGCGATCGCCCGATTTCTCACTGGCGGCCGGACGGCAGGTCGTGGAAATTCTACGGCGCTCCCGGGGACGGGCGTTCGTGCTGTTCACCAGCTACGCGATGCTCCGCGAGGTGCAGGCGGTCGTCGAGATGTCACTCGACTATCCGATCCTCGTGCAGGGCACCGCCCCGCGGACCCAGCTACTGCGGCAGTTTCGTGAGACTCCCCACGCCGTGCTCCTGGCAACGTCCAGTTTCTGGCAGGGCGTCGATGTGGTCGGCGAGGCCTTGAGTTGCGTGATTATCGACAAGCTGCCGTTTGTTTCGCCGGGCGACCCGATCGCCAGTGCGCGAATCGACGCCATCCGCGCGCGCGGCGGAGAGCCTTTCGGGGACTACCAGGTGCCGCTGGCGATCCTGGCGCTCCAGCAGGGGCTCGGCCGGCTCATCCGGCACCGTCAGGATCGGGGGGTGCTGGCGATTCTCGATCCCCGGCTGCGGACAATGGGTTACGGCCGGCGCTTCATTGCCTCGATGCCCCCGGCGCCTGTCGTGCAGGATCTGGCGGCGATCGAGGGTTTTTTCTCGATCGTGTAAGATACTATTCAGGTGATAATTCGTGTTTTTTCCGCTGAGGAGGCTTGTATGGTCCGCCAAACTGCCCGGGTGATGTTCGCGGTGCTGGCCGCACTGGCGATCGCTGTCCCCGCCGCCGCGCAGATGGGCGGGATGGTGAAAGGGCGGGTCCTGGACGACAAGGGTCAGCCGGTCGACGGCGCGAAGGTCACCATTACCGCGAACGATACCTCACGAAAATTCGAAACCAAGAGCAACGCGAGGGGCGAATACCTGCAAATCGGCCTGTCGTCGGGCGCCTACTCGGTGGTCGCTGAGAAAGACAAGCTGGTGTCGGCCGCGCAGCGGGCCACCGTGCGCGCCGGCTCACCAGCCCAAGTCGACCTCATCATCGGCCTTGCCGCAGCCGCCGCAACGGCCGACGCCGCCGCGAGGGGCGCCGCGCTGACTAAGTCTTTTGATGATGCCATTGCCGCGCAGAAGGCGGGCAACTACGACGAGGCGATCGAGAAATTCACCGCGGGCATCGCCATCAACGCCAACTGCTTCAGCTGCTACAACGGCATCGGCCGGTCCTACACGATGAAGAAGGACTACGCCAAGGCCGAAGAGGCGTTCAAGAAGTCGATCGAAGTCCGGCCCAACGACGGCGAGGTCTACAGCGAGATGGCGAACATGTACAACGCCCAGCGGAAGTTCGAAGACGCCGCGGCGATGAGCAAGAAAGCCAGCGAGCTGGCGGGCGCCGCCGGTATGGGCGGCAACCCCGACGTGCTCTACAACCAGGGCGTGATTCTCTTCAACGGCGGCAAGACCGGTGAAGCGAAGCCGCTGTTCGAGCAGGTGGTGCAGGCCAACCCGACTCACGCCGAAGCGCACTACATGCTGGGCATGACCATCGTCGGAGAGAATCCGGCGGCCGCCGTAACCGAGTTCGAGGCGTATCTCAAGCTTTCACCGTCGGGACCGAACGCCGCCATGGCCAAGCAGTTTGTCGACGCGTTGAAGAAGTAGTGTCGGACATCCGGGACCGGCTGGCGCGCGTCCGCGATCGCATCGCGACCGCCGCCCGCCGGGCCCGACGCGACCCCGCCTCGGTACGCCTCGTCGCCATCTCGAAGACCTTCCCCGCCGCCGACATCCGCGCCGCTGCCGACGCTGGCCAGCGGGAGTTCGGAGAGAACAAAGTTCAGGAAGCGCTCCAAAAGATGGGCGAGACCTCCGGCCTGGGGCTAAGGTGGCATCTCGTAGGCCACCTCCAGTCGAACAAAGCGCGAAAGGCCGGCGCCAGCTTCGACGTCATCCACTCGGTGGACGACGTGGCCCTCCTCGCCAAGCTGGATCAGGCGGCGTGCGATGCCGGCCGTCGGCCCGAGCTATTGGTGCAGGTCGATCTGGCCGGGGAGGCCACCAAGCACGGCATCGCCCCTCAGGGACTCATGCCGATTTTCGAAGCGGCCCGAGGCTGCAAGGCTGTCCTGGTCAAGGGTTTGATGCTTCTGCCGCCGGCATCGGACCCCGAGGGGGCTCGGCCGTACTTCACGGCCTTGAGCCGGCTGCGAGACGATCTCGCGGCGCGGGGAGTTGGCGCCTCAATGCTGGCCGAGCTCTCGATGGGCATGAGTGAGGATTTCGAGGTCGCGGTCGAGGAAGGTGCCACCCTTGTCCGGGTCGGTTCGGCCATCTTCGGGCCTCGGGGTCTGACCCCACTCTGACCCCACTCTGTGCTTCTATTGAAAAACCGTGTAGCCGCCGATAGGAGCAGGCATGAACGTCAGCCCTCTCGACTTGAGACAACAACGCTTCCGGACGGCCTTTCGAGGCTTCGATAAAGTCGAGGTCACGTCGCTCCTTGCCGCGGCAGCCGAGGACTACGAGCAGGCTCTCAAAGAGGCAGACAAGCTCAGGCAGGACGTGGCCCGTCTCGAAGGCATGCTCAAGGAGCAGCACGATCAGGAAAAGGGCCTGAAGGCCACCCTCATGACCGCCCAGAAGCTGTCGGACGACATCAAAGCCAACGCCGAGCAGGAAGCGCGCCGCATCGTGCGTGAGGCGCACAGCCGTTCAGATCTCCTGCTCGAGAAAACGCAGTCGCGCCTCGAAGACATCCAGCGCGAAATCGACGGCCTCAGGCTGAAGCGGCGCGACGTCGAAACGTCGATCGAGTCGACGATTCAGACGCTCCGCAACACGCTCGAGTACGTCCGGGAGCAGGAAGCCCGCGAGCGCGAAGACAAGATCCTGCTCCATCGTCCGCGGCATGCGGTCGATGCGGGGGATGACCGGGTTCCAGATTGGCAGGAAGTCAGCAAATGACCCCTTCTGTAATCCTGCAATTCTGCCATTCTGCAATGCTCTCTCGTTGATCCGCGAGACATCCACGGGCGTCGACCTCGACGTCCGCGTCATTCCTCGAGCGAAAAAATCCGGGTTGGGCGGCGAGCGAGACGGCGCGCTCGTTGTGCGTCTGGCCGCGCCGCCTGTGGACGACGCCGCCAACGACGCGCTCATCAGGTTCCTGAGCGACCTATTTCAGAGACCGCGCCAGTCGTTTCGGATCGCGAGCGGAGCGAGGAACCGGCGGAAGCGGATTGCGATAGCAGGGCTGAACGCCGCCGAAGCCCGGGCGCGGGTGATTGGAGGGCTGCGGGCTGTTAAGGCTTCCGCGCGGGCCTGACCGGTGCTCCGGGCAGGGGGGGAACGGTGTTGGTGAACACCTGCACCTCGAACTCGAACTTCCACTGATAGGGGAACCCGGGAGCGATCTGGATGGGCTTCGTATAGGACCCGCGGACGAGAGCCTCGCGTCCGTCCCGCCGCACGATGAAGGCGTCGGGCTCGAGGGGGATATTGTGGTTCTCCGCTAACTCGATGACCCGCTGGCTGAGTTCTTCGTCGTTCTTCGCGCCAAACATGGCGGTCTCGCGCACCGAGTCCCTGAACTGGTAATGGGCGAGGTACTCTGTTCCAACGCGAAACGCCGCGTTGGCCAGGAGCGCCGTGATGGCAAGCTTGATGATGAGCTTCATCGGATCTGGTGCAGCATACGATCCCAGCGCGTCCGCGTGAAAAAGTGTGTAAACACGGAGGCGAGACGCTTCACGGCAGCGCCGGCGCCTTCTTCCCGGTACTCTTCCCTTTCGGCTTCATACGACCAATAGATTAGAAGGGCTTTCCCCTTGATGTTCTCCCTGGGCAGGAAACCCCAGTACCGGCTGTCCTGGGAGTTGTCGCGGTTATCGCCCATCATGAAGTAGTGTCCCGGGGGGACCGTGACGGGCCCATATCGATCGCGGTGGTCGAGCGACGTCACTTCATGAAACGCCGAGCCCTCGGAGGCCGCAGACAGGTAATGCGCGTACGGCTCGTCGAGCGGCACGCCATCGATCAGGACCTTCTTCTCCCGCACCTCGAGTGACTCGCCCGGCAGGCCAATCACCCGCTTGATGAAATCGCGGTCTGGCTGTTCCGGGTACTTGAACACGATCACATCGCCGCGTTCAATGGTGCCGACGGGCAGGGCCGCGCGCTCGAGCGACGTGGGGGCCGGACCATGGACGAACTTGTTCACGAGCAGGTGATCGCCGATGAGCAGGTTGTTCTCCATCGATCCGGTCGGAATCTTGAACGCCTGCACGACGAATGTGCGGACGAAGAGCGCCAGAATGACGGCGATCACGATCGATTCGAAGTACTCGCGGATTGTCGATTTCTTGAAATCAGACATCGGAAGCTCTCAGCTATCGGCTCTCAGCTTTCAGCTATTGGCTATCGGTTATCAGCTCGACTCGGTTCGCTCTCAGGTGCTCGCCGAAAGCTGAGGGCCGACAGCTGATAGCTGATAGCTACTCCGTTTCAGTTCCCATCTTCAACACAGCCAGGAAGGCCTCCTGCGGAATCTCGACCTTGCCGACGCGCTTCATCCGCTTCTTGCCTTCTTTCTGCTTCTCGAGCAGCTTCCGCTTGCGGGTGATGTCGCCACCATAGCACTTGGCGAGGACGTTCTTGCGCATCGCCTTCACGGATTCTCGCGCAATGATGCGGCCGCCGATGGCCGCCTGAATGGCCACCTCGAACATCTGCCGGGGGATCAGCTCCCGCATCTTCGACGCCAGCGCCCGGCCGCGCTCGTAGGCCGTGTCACGGTGGACGATGATCGACAAGGCGTCCACCGGATCGCCGTTCACCAGAATGTCGAGCTTGACCAGAGGCGACGGCCAGTACCCGGTCACATGATAGTCGAGCGATGCGTACCCGCGAGAGAGCGTCTTCAGCTTGTCGTAAAAGTCGAGCACGACCTCGTTGAATGGGAGCTCGTAGGTGATCAACACCCGGTCCGACGCCAGGTACTCCAGCGTCTTCTGGACGCCGCGTTTGTCCTGGCAGAGCTGGAGGAGCGCGCCGACGTGCTCGGCGGGCGTCAGAATCATGGCCGTGATGACCGGTTCCTCGATCACTTTGATCCGCCCGGCGTCGGGCAGCTTGGCGGGGCTGTCGATCTCCTGCACCTCGTCGTCCGTTGTGGTCACCCGATAGAGCACGCCAGGCGCCGTCGTGACCAGGTCCTGATCGAACTCGCGCTCGAGCCGCTCCTGCACGATTTCCATGTGCAGCAGCCCGAGAAATCCGCACCGGAACCCGAACCCCAGCGCGACCGACGTCTCCGGTTCGTAGAAGAACGACGCGTCGTTCAGGCGCAGCTTCTCGAGCGCGTCCCGCAGCTCCGAATACTTGTGCCCTTCGACCGGATACAACCCGGCAAACACCATCGGCTTCAATTCCTTGAAGCCTGGAAACGGCTCCAATGCCGGCCGCGCCGCCTCCGTGATCGTGTCGCCGATCTTCGCATCGCTGATCTTCTTGATATTGGCAACGAGGAAGCCGACCTCGCCGACGCCCAGTTCCTCCGCCACCACGGCCTTCGGCGTGAAGATACCGACCTGCTCGGCGTCGTAGTCCTGCCCCTCCGCCATCAGCCTGATGCGCATGCCAGGGCGAAGCGTCCCGTCGATCACGCGGACGACGACGACCACGCCTCGATAGGGGTCGTACCGTGAGTCGAAGATGAGCGCCTTGAGCGGCGCGTCGGGATTCCCGGCCGGGGGCGGCAGCCGCGCGACGATGGCCTCGAGAATCTCCGGGACGCCGGTGCCCATCTTGGCGCTGGCGAGCATGGCACGGGAACCATCGAGGCCGATGATGTCCGAGATCTGACGGCGCGCCTCTTCCGGCTGCGCGCCCGGCAGGTCGATCTTGTTGATGACGGGGATGATCTCCAGACCGTTCTCGACGGCGAGGTACGCGTTGGCCAGCGTCTGCGCCTCGACGCCCTGCGAGGCGTCCACCAGCAGCAGTGCCCCTTCGCACGCCGCGAGCGACCTGGTCACTTCGTACGAAAAATCGACGTGCCCCGGCGTGTCGATCAGGTTGAGGACGTACGGCTCGCCAGCCTTCGAGGTGTAGTTCAGCCGCACCGGATGCGCCTTGATGGTAATCCCGCGCTCGCGCTCGAGATCCATGGCATCGAGGACCTGGGCTTCCATCTCCCGCGCCTGCAGGGCGCCGGTCAGTTCGAGGAAACGGTCGGCGAGCGTCGACTTGCCATGGTCGATGTGCGCGATGACCGAGAAGTTACGGATGCGCTGGGGATCCACGATCGATGAATCAATTGTACGTGGGATCCGGCTTCAGCCGGATTCGCGAGGATTCGTTACCGGATGATTTCGATCTTGACCAAAACGTGGAGCGAGCGCCACGCCCGATCGGTCGTGAAGACCGGCAGGCGCCGCAGTCGTCCAAGCGCGAGACAAGACCGATCGGCCAGTGAGAGACCCAGCGATGTCGTTCGCAACCGCAGCCGCGCCGTCTCCACCGCCTGCGCCTCATCGTAGGCCACGATGTGGAGAGCCCCGACGTCAGCGACCGCGTCGGTCACGCGCGGGACGGACCGCTCAACCGGCTCGTCGCGTTCAGCCATGATGGAGAGCGCCTCCGCCCAATTGACCGTGCTGATCAGCGCGCCGCGTCGCAGGATCGGTTCGACGCGATGCGCGCCCTTCTCTTCATACACGAACGCGATCAGGGCGGACGCGTCCAGCACGGCCACCGCCACATCGGCGTCCGTCACCGCCGCTTCCCGCTTCGGCGCCGGTGCGCCACCCATTTCTCGAATCGACGGTCGTCCATCCGGGCCTCGCGCCGCCGCTCGGCGATCAATCGGTCGCTCGCCAACTGGCCCGGTGTCGCGAGGTGCTTGAACATGCCTCGCAAACGCTTGATCGCCACGTCGCGGGTTCTGACGCTGACTGTGCCGTCGTCTTCAACGCGTACTGCGACACGATCGCCATCCCGGATCTTCAGACGCCCCCGGATCTCGGCGGGTAGCATCACGCGGCCGCGCTCATCGACCGTCACATGGTAGACGCCGGGAGCCTGAAGCGGCTGGACGTGACTCACAGGACTCACAGGGCTGACGGGGCTCGCCATCCCGTACTGCGGCACTGCCTCACGCGCCCGCGACACTCGCGGCGGTTTCGCTTCGTAGCCTCTCATACCACGCAGAGTAGCATCGTTGGCCCCTTGTGGGCAAGCCTAACAACGATCCCACGAACGTCCCGGTTGTCCCACTTGTTCTGTTTCTGGGGTTCCAGCTAGTTTTGGAGAGCGCTTGGCTGTACTTCTAAAGAAGCTATCTCACAAACGCGGGGCGCCACGAAAGCACGAAATCACGAAAACGAATGTTGGGGTTTTGTTTCGTCTCTTCGTGTTTTCGTGGCCGATCGCATATTTGTGATGCGTTCTAGCGTGCGTCGAGAGCCTGGTATCTCTGCGGATACTCGGGGCCCGTGTACTCGGCGCGGGGGCGAATAAGCCGGTTGTTCGCGTACTGCTCGAGCACGTGCGCCGTCCAGCCCGACACGCGGCTGACGGCGAAGATCGGCGTGAACAGATCGATTGGGATGCCGAGCACGTAGTAGGTAGACGCGGAATAGAAGTCGACGTTCGCATTGAGCTTCTTCTCGGCCTTGACCAGCGCCTCGATCCGTTGGGACATCTCGAACCATCCTGGCTGGCCCGCGCGCAGCCCGAGGTCTCTCGACATCTGGCGCAGGTGGGTCGCGCGCGGATCCTCGGTGTGATACACGCGGTGCCCGAAGCCGGGGATCTTCTCCTTGCGCGCCAGCTTCGCGCGGACGACTTCCTCGGCCTTCTCCGGCGTCGCGTCGGCGCCGATGTCGAGCAGCATCCGCATCACGTCGGCGTTCGCCCCGCCGTGCAGCGGCCCCTTCAGCGTGCCGATCGCCGCCACCATGGCGGAATGAATATCGGTCAGCGTCGCGGCCGCGACGCGCGCCGCGAACGTCGACGCGTTCAGCTCGTGATCGGCGTGCAGCACGAGCGCCACGTCCAAAGCGCGTGTGGCGAGGCCGCTCGGCCGTTCGCCAGTCAGCATGTAGAGGAAGTTGGCGGCGTGACCCAGCACCGGATCCGGTTCGATCGGTCCTTTGCCGGCGTTCACGCGCCCGAGCGTCGCCACCAGCGAGGCAAACTGCGCCGTCAGGCGAACAGCCTTCCGATAGTTCGACTGCGGCGAATTGTCGGACGCGTCCGGATCGTAATGACCGAGGGCCGACGCCAGCGTTCGCAGGGCATCCATGCCGGCGCTGCCTTCCCCGGGACCCGCGCCGTGCTGCGGGCCGGATCCTGTGGATCCGGCGGGCAACGATCGCATCAGCCGGATGATGGCCTCGGGCAGCCGACGCCCCGCCACGAGCTCCGATTGCAGGTCGCCCAGCTCAGCCCGCGTCGGCAGGCGACGATGCCACAGCAGGTAACAGACTTCCTCGAACGTCGCGTGCTTCGCGAGATCGTGGATGTCGTGGCCGCAGTAGGCGAGCACGCCGCGGTCGCCGTCGAGATAACAAATCGCCGACGAGGTCGCGACGGTGTCTTCGAGCCCGCCTTTGGGCCTCGCGACCGTCGTCATGTCGAATCAATGATAGTCGAATGTAGTTATGGGAAGGACAGGCAAGCACGCGCGGCGCCGTCCGGGAACGGGCCTAATGCACGCGCGTCGAGGCGGGCGCGCCGGCGGAACCGACCAAATCGACGGGCGGCTCGCCCTGTGGGCCCATCTGGGCGTACCGCAGGAACAGCTGCCCCCACTCGGTCGTCTGGCACCACCGCTCGAACACGCGCCGGTCGAGGAGCGGCCAGCGGTAGAAGTCGTGATACACGTCGCTCGCGAGGATGAAGCCGTTGACGAGCGGGGTGTGGAAGAACAGCTTCTGAAACCGTTTGAGCGGCCCGAACCAGATGAGATCGCCGCCGCCGATGCGCACGAGGTTCTTGCCGACGTGGAACTGCCAGTTCTCCTTGGCGGCGTCCACGTCGCCGACGATGTCGATGTCCCGCGGGTCGCCCACGCCCAGGCGGTCTTCGTGCGCGAGCCGGATGTAGTCGATCGCCATCGGATCGAAGCCCATCATCTTCGCCGAGACGGCGTCGATCGCCACCTGGTCGGCCGACGCCAGCATGACGTTCTTCACGACCGGATACATGGTGCGCGGCCCCGGACCGTTGCCCGCCGTCGTGCCGTCCATGATCGCGAAGAGGCCCGGATGGATTTCCTTCTGGATCGCCAGCAGGTCGACGAGCGTCTCGTGAATCCACGAGTGCGTGTAGTGCCGCCGTGTGTTGAGGAGCCCGCCGAAGGCGTTCTTCATCGCGCCCGTCGTGGTCGTGTAAATGTGGCACTTGGTGGTCGGCAGGTGCACGATGTTCTTGCCGAAGAAGTAATCCGGAATGTGAATGCCTTCAGGAAAAATGTGCGTGAGCACTCGCATCCGTGCCTTCGGCTCGTAACGAATCCACTTCATGTCCACATCCTTGAAGTTGTACAGGACTGGAACGCCGTACTTCTTGAAGATCGGCACGTAGTGGTTGAGATCCTCACCCTTGAAGGCGTTGGTGACGACGGTCTTGTTCTGGACACAGACCTGATCGTCGAACCCGCGGCGCCTGAGCGCCTGGATCGTGCCTTCGAGCTGCCACGGGGTCGTATTCGCCGCCGGGAACGGAAAGTGCCAGGAAATGTTGTCCTTGAGGATCGTCGTCTTGCCCGCCGGAAGCGCGTTCGACACGCCGGCCAAGTCGACCAGGCGATCGATGTCTTCGAGGATCGTGCCGGGCGTCACGCGAAGGACCGCGACCTTGGATGTCATCTAGAGATACACGAGGGAGGAGGTGCGGCGGGCTTCAGTCGAGCACAATCGACTAATATTACTGGCCGGTTTCTGAAAGGTCAAACACCCGAGGGACTTCGTGCGGCCATGACCCCGTCCCAATTGCGACTGTTGCTCGACCAGGTGGCGAGCGGCGGCGTCGACGCCGGCGACGCCACCCTCCGGCTGCTCGACGTGCTTCGCGCCCGCCCGTTCGCGGACCTCGGCTTCGCGCGCGTCGATCACCATCGGGACGTGCGCCAGGGGTTTCCCGAGGTCGTGCTGGGTCTCGGCAAGACGCCGGCGCAGATTGCGGCGATTGCCGCCGAGATCGTCGGCCGCGGATCGACGCTGCTCGTCACGCGCGCCAGCGAGGCGGCGTTCGACGCCGTGCGGCTGGTCGTGCCAGAGTCGATCTATCACGCCGACGCGGGCGTCATCGCGTTCCGGCAGGGCGACGTCGCACCGGGCAAGGGCGTGATGCTGATCGTCGCCGCGGGCACCGCGGACTTGCCGATTGCGGAGGAGGCCGCGCGCACGGCGGAGCTCATGGGCAACGTGGTCGATCGGCTCTACGACGTCGGCGTCGCGGGCCTTCACCGCCTGCTCGGTGAGCGGCCTCGTCTCGACGCCGCACGCGTCATCATCGTCGTCGCCGGCATGGAGGGGGCGCTGCCGAGCGTGGTGTCGGGGCTCGTGTCGGTGCCGGTCGTGGCCGTGCCGACGTCGATTGGCTACGGCGCCAGCTTCGGCGGCGTCGCGGCGCTGCTCGGCATGTTGAACAGCTGCGCGTCGGGAGTCTCGGTGGTGAACATCGACAACGGATTTGGCGCCGCGAACATCGCCAGTTTGATCAATCACCTGTAGGGACCTGAGGCTAGCCGCCAGTCCCTAGCCTCCAGCCTCCACAATCGTTAGAATTTCTAGTTCCCCATGCACCCTGGCACCCTGCGAGCGCTCGAGTTCGACCGCATCGTCGAGGCCGTCCGCGGCCTGGCGTCGACGCCGATGGGTCACGAGCGCCTCGCGCGCCTCGCGCCTTCGACCGATCCGCAGAAGGTCGCGCAGCTGCTGGCCGCGACGACGGAAACGGCCGACTTCCTGTCGAAACACGGACGGCTGCCGCTCAGCGCGCCCGCTGATCTGGCGCAGACGCTGGACACGCTGGCGATGCAGGGCCGCGCGCTCGACGCGCCGCGGCTCCTGGCGTTCGCCGGCTTCCTGGAGTCGGTCGAAGAAACACGCGCGGCCATTCGCAGGGTAGCGGCCACCTGCCCGCTGCTCGATCAGGTGAGCGCGAACGCGGCCTCCTTCAAGTACGAGATCGCGCAAACGAAGGACGCGATCGATCCGTCGGGCGACGTGCTCGACCACGCAAGCCCCGAGTTGAAGATGATCCGCGAGCGGCTGCGCAAGCAGCGGAGCCGGCTGCGGGGCACGCTCGAGTCGTACCTGCGCGGCAAGGACACCTCGAAGTACCTTCAAGAGCAGGTGGTCACCGAGCGGAACGGCCGCTACGTGCTCGTCGTCAAGTTCGAGCACCGGACGAGCATTCCCGGCGTCGTGCACGGCGCGTCGGCGAGCGGCGCAAGCCTGTTTCTCGAGCCGCTGAGCACGGTCGAGATCAACAACGACATCGTGGCGCTCGGGGAGCAGGAAGCCGAGGAAGTGCGGCGCATCCTGCTGGCGTTGACCGACGCCTATCGCACACGGGCCGGCGACCTGCAGCGCACGATGGAAGCCGCAACGGAGCTCGACGTGCGCCAGGCGCGTGCGCGCTACTCGGAGTCGGTCAACGGCGTCGAGCCGCGGCTGTCTGCCGACGGCGCGTTCGAGCTGCAGGCGGCTCGGCACCCGCTGCTGAAACAGGCCGTGCCGGTCACGATCAAGATCGTCCCGCCGGCCACCGCACTGCTCATCACCGGGCCCAACACGGGCGGCAAGACGGTCGCCCTCAAGACCGCGGGTCTCCTGGCATTGATGGCTCAGGCGGGGCTCCGGATTCCGGCGGCGGACGGATCGCGCCTTCCCGTGTTCCGGTCGATCTTCGCCGATATCGGCGACGAGCAGTCGATCGAGGGGAATTTGAGCACCTTTTCGGCGCACGTCACGAACATCGCGTCGATGGACCGCCACCTGTCGGTGCCCGCGCTGGTGCTGCTCGACGAAGTCGGCTCGGGCACCGATCCGATCGAAGGCGGCGCGCTCGGTGTGGCGGTCGTGGATCACTTCCGGCGCCGCGGCGCCACGCTCGTCGCGACCAGCCACTACGACGCGCTCAAGACGTACGCGGCGACCACCGCGGGCGTCGCCACCGGCGCGTTCGGGTTCGACGCTGAGACGTTCGCGCCAACCTACCAGCTGATGTACGGATCCCCAGGCCGAAGCCTCGCGCTCGAAATCGCGGCCCGGCTCGGACTCAGCCCGTCGGTCGTGAACGCCGCGCGAGGGAACCTGTCGGCCCGCGAAGCGCAGCTCGCTGAACATCTGGCGAAGGTCGACCGCGACATGCGCACGCTCGAGCACGAGCAGCGCCTCGCGGCGCGCGAGCGTGAGGCGCTCGCGGCCGACGAGGCCCGGATGCGCCAGCGTGAGGACGCGCTGAAGCAGCGCGAGGAGACCTTCCGGCGCCGTCTGACCGAAGAGCTCGACGCCCAGATGCGCCAGGCCCGCCGCGAGATCGACGAGGTGATTGCCGGGTTGAAGGCAAAGACGAACGCGATCGCCCTGGGGGCCGCGAGGCAGGACGTGACGACGGGCGACACGGGCGCCGTTCGCACCGACGCGCGCGCTGCGGTCGAAGAGGTCGCCAAACACATCCTCGAGCCCATCGGCGAGAAACCCACGCCGGAGCAGCCGGCCGGCCCGCCGCCGAGTGTGGGCGACCGAGTGGTGATGGCCGGCCTCGGCCTCGAAGCCGTCGTGACGGCGATTCACGACGGATCCGCCGAGCTCGACGTGCGTGGGAAGCGCCTGCGGGCGAGTCTCCGGGACCTGCGGGTCGTCGGTGGCGCGCCGGCCGTGTCCACACCCGCGCCGGTGCACGTCGAGCTGACGCTGAACCGGGGACGGGAGTCGGCCGGGCCGGGTCCCGATTCCCGTCCCCTCGATCTGAACGTGATCGGCTGTACCGTTGACGAGGCCCTGGCGAAAGCCGAACGGTTTCTCGACCAATCGCTCCTGACCGATCAGCGCGTCGTGCGGCTCATCCACGGGTACGGCACGGGCCAGCTGAAACGGGCGCTGGCGGGGTTCCTGCAACAACATCCGCTCGTCGCGAAATTCGACGCCGCGCCTCCCGACCAGGGCGGCGGCGGGGTGACGGTGGTAGAGCTCAAGGATTAGTGAATTTGGGCTTGTTCCCCCAACAATTCATCGACGACCTCCGCCTGCAGGCCAACATTCTGCAGGTCGTGCAGGAGTACGTGCCGCTCAAGCGCGCCGGACGGACCTACAAGGGCCTCTGTCCGTTTCACTCGGAGAAGACGCCGTCCTTTCACGTCGACCCGGAGAAAGGGTTCTTTCACTGCTTCGGCTGCAAGGCCGGCGGCGACGTGTTCAAGTTCCTCGAACTTCACGAGAAGGTCGGCTTTCAGGATGCCGTCCGGATGCTCGCGCAGAAGTTCGGCCTGTCGTTACCCGAGACCGAAACCGACGAGGGCGGCCAAGGCGACGCACGTGTGCGCGAAACCTTGCTCAAGGTGCACGAGGTCGCCGCGGCTTATTTCCGCACCGCGCTGGCGAGCCCCTCGGGGGCGCGGGCGCGTCAGCAGCTGCAGGACCGCGACGTGACGCCGTCGACCATCGAGCAGCTGGGACTGGGATTCGCCCCCAACTCGAAGGACGGCTTGAAATCGGCGCTGCTCGATCACGGGTTTCCCCAGGGCGTGCTCGTCCAGAGCGGGCTCCTGGTGCAACGCGACAACGGCGACGTCATCGACCGGTTCCGCAATCGCCTGATGATTCCGATCGGCCGAGATACTGGTTCGATCATTGCGTTCGGGGGCCGGCAGATGGACGTCGACCAGGGCGGGCCCAAGTACCTGAATTCACCAGAAACGCCGATCTATTCGAAGAGCCGGACGTTGTACGGCCTCGGCCTCAGCAAGGCGGCGATTCGCAAGGCCGGCTTCGCCGTCCTGGTCGAGGGGTACTTCGACTTCGCGCAGATGTTCCAGAGCCAGGCGGCCCCCGCCGTCGCCTCGTGCGGCACGGCGCTGACGGCGCACCAGGCGCAGTTGTTGCGGCGGTTCACGACGAAAGTCGTCCTCAGCTACGATCCCGACGCGGCCGGTCAGGGCGCGGCCGCGCGCTCGTCGGACCTGCTCGTGGCGGAAGGCTTCGACGTCAACGTCGTCGTGCTGGACCAGGGGGAAGATCCCGATACGTTCATCAGGCACAGAGGGCCCGACGCGTACCGTGAAAGATTGCGCGGTTCGCGGCCGTACTTGGACTATCTAATCGAGCAGGCGGCAGCCGGGCGGGATCTCGAACAGGCCGACCAGCGGCGCCAGTTTCTCGGCCGGATGCTCACGGTCGCGGCCCGAATCCCTGAGGCGGCGGCCCGGGACCAGTTTGCCGACCGGATCGCGCACAAGGCCAGGGTCACCGAAGAGGTCGTCAGGGCCGAAATCCGAAAGGCGGCGGTCAACCGGCGCACCGAGATGCCCCCCCGGGACCTGCTTCAATTCGGACAGCTGAAATACGCGGAAAAAGGACTAATCTGGAATCTCATCCATAATACTAGGGAGGCGTTCGAGGCCCTGGACGGCCTCGACGACGAGGACCTCGAAAGCCTGGCGGGACGGGATATCCTGGAGGCGGCCCGAAGCCTGCGGGACGGCCCCCTGGACCTCGTACCATCGACGCTGTTGCAGCGTCTAAGTACCGTGAACGCCCAGCTCGTGACGAGCATTGCCGCCACGGCCAGCCCCCCGGCTCCCCCCCTTGAATGCGCCCGCGCGCTGAAGCGGCTCAGATGGGAGCGCGAGCGCGCGGCGATTCAGCGGGAAATCGATCGGTTCCAGGAGATGGGGGCCAGCCGGCACGAACGGGAAATCGACGCGCTCTGGCAGAGGAAGAAAGACCTGATGCATCGGATTGAGGAACTGACGTAGAGGATTACTGAATGTCCATTGAAGAGAAGTACGACGAAGTACGGCAGCTGATCAACATCGGTAAGGAAAAAGGCTACCTGCTGTACGACGAGGTCAACGAGCTGCTGCCTGCCGAGATCACCTCGTCGGACGAGCTCGACGACCTGTTCAACACGTTCGGCAGCGCGGGCATCGAGGTCATCGATTCGGACCAGAAGTACCTGCGCGACGAGAAGACCATCGACCGCACGGCCGAGGGCGCCGAGGAGCTCGAGCTCGACCTGACGCCGGGCGCGCTCGACAAGACCAACGATCCGGTCCGGATGTACCTCCGCGAAATGGGCACGGTGCCGCTGCTCACCCGCGAGGGCGAGGTGGAGATCGCCCGGCGCATCGAGCGCGGGAAACTGGCCGTCATCAAGTCGATCTCGCGCACGCCGCTCGTGGCCAAGAAGGTCATCCTGCTCGGCGACCAGCTGAGGACCGGCGACCGCACGATTCGCGAGCTGGTGATCTTCAACGACGAGGAAATCACCGACGAGCGCATCGCCGAGCGCTCGCGGCAGGTGCAGAAGCAGATCGACGCCGTGCGCAAGGCGCGTGAAAACTCCGAGAAGTTCGAGCTGAAGCTCGCCGACACGCCCCGCGGCGCCACGACCCGCGACAAGCGCAAGTACCGCCGGGCGCGGTGGGCGGCCATGCGCGCGCGGATCGAGCTGTCGCAGCGCATTCGCGAGATCGAGTTCACCGAGTCGGTCAAGCGCCGCCTCATCGAGGAGATGAAGGAAGCCGTCGAGAGCGTCAGGTCGGTGCAGCGCGAGATCGAGGCCATCGACCGGCTGCTCAACCCAAAGAACCGGAAGCAACGGCTGCGCGAGGAGGACAAGAAGAACCTCCTGAAGCAGATCAAGGACCAGCGCGTCAAGCTCAAGGCGATGACCGACACGCTCGAGCAGGAGCCGACCCAGCTGAAGCGGACGCTCGACACGATTATCCGCGGCGAGTGGCAGGCCGAGCAGGCCAAGAAGGAGCTGGTCGAGGCCAACCTGCGCCTCGTCGTCTCGATCGCCAAGAAGTACACGAACCGCGGCCTGCAGTTCCTCGACCTGATTCAGGAGGGCAACATCGGGCTCATGAAGGCGGTCGACAAGTTCGAGTACCGCCGCGGCTACAAGTTCTCGACGTATGCGACGTGGTGGATTCGCCAGGCCATCACGCGCGCGATTGCGGACCAGGCGCGGACGATCCGCATTCCGGTCCACATGATCGAGACGATCAACAAGCTCATCCGCACCTCCCGCGCGCTCGTCCAGGAGCTCGGCCGCGAGCCAACCTCCGAGGAGATCGCCAAGCGGATGGACATCCCCGTCAGCAAGGTCCGCAAGGTCCTGAAAATCGCGCAGGAGCCGATCTCGCTCGAGACGCCGATCGGGGAAGAGGAAGATTCGCATCTTGGCGACTTCATCGAGGACCGCCAGGTCGTGTCGCCGGCCGAAGCGGTGATCAACCTCAACCTGAAGGAGCAGACCGAGTCGGTCCTGAAGACCCTGACACCACGGGAAGAGAAGGTCATCAAGATGAGGTTCGGCGTCGGTGATGGAAGCGAGCATACGCTCGAAGAAGTGGGTCAGAGCTTTGCCGTCACGCGCGAGCGCATCCGGCAGATCGAGGCCAAGGCGCTGCGGAAGCTGCGCCATCCGTCCCGGTCGCGGAAGCTGCGCGCGTTTCTCGAGGGAAGGACTTCGTAGTCGCGAGTCGATAGTCGTTAGTCGCAAATCGGACTAGCGACTATCGACCAACGACTATAGACTCTTGAGCGGGCCCATAGCTCAACGGTCAGAGCCGCCGGCTCATAACCGGCCTGTTCCAGGTTCGAATCCTGGTGGGCCCAATAGTTGCCTCGCTGAGATTTCAGATTTGAAGATTTCAGATTTCAGATTGGTCGACCGGCCGGAACGCACCAGCGAACCGGCGGCGCGCACGTGCGCGCACGATGAGGCCCCGTTTCGGCGGGGCCTTTTTTTTTGACATGAACGCCGACCTTGAACACCTGATCGTGCTGCAGCGGCTCGACTCGACCGTCCTCGACGCCCAGCGCCGCCTGGCCGACGAGCCCGGTCGCCAGCAGGCGTTCGACACCCGCCTGGAGACAACCCTGGCGGCTATGGCCGCCGCGAAGGAACGCCTCGGCGAAAACCAGAACGCCCGACGCGCGATCGAGAAGGACGTCGCGGTCCACCAGGGACGGCTCTCGAAATTCCGCGATCAGCTGATGGCGGTGAAAACCAACGTCGAATACCAGGCGGTGCAGAAGGAAATCGAGTTCGCGCAGAAGGAGGTCAAGACGCTCGAAGACGGGATCCTCGAGCGGATGCTCGAAGCCGACGAGCTGACCGCGGCGCTGAAACGGGCCGAGAGCGAGCGCGCGGCTGAACAGAAGGCGGTGGACGCCGAGCGGCGCATGCTCGCATCGGAATTGTCGGAGCTTCGGACCACGCTCGAACGGCTGACGAAGGAGCGAACCGCGCTCGTGGCATCGCTCGATCCGCACACCTTCAAGATCTTCGATGTCGTCTCGAAACGCCGCAACGGCGTGGCGATGGCCCAGGCCCGCGACGGCATCTGCACCATTTGCCACGTGCGCCTGCGCCCGCAGGTCTTCAACACCGTGCTGCGCAACGAGCAAATCCTGCAGTGCGACAGCTGCGGGCGCATCCTCTACCACATCCCCGCGCCGCCCGCCGCCGCCGGCGCCCCGCAGCCCTCGTGATCGTCGCCTACATCGACGGCGGCGCCCGCGGCAACCCGGGCCCGGCCGGCTACGGTGTGCGAATCGAGCACGAAGACCGCACACTCGTCGAGGAATTTGGCGAGTCGATCGGCGTCGCCACCAACAACGTGGCCGAGTACCGGGGCCTGCTGGCCGCGCTCGAATGGACGCGAGCGCACGGACACCAGGGTCTGCACGTGCGATCGGATTCGCTGCTTCTGGTCCAGCAGATGCTCGGCAACTTCAAAGTGAAGAACGCGGGCCTACAGCCGCTCCATGCGCGGGCCCGCCTCCTCGCGCACGAGATCGGACGCGTGACGTTCGAACACGTCCGCCGCGAAGCCAACGCCCACGCCGACCGCCTCGCCAACACGGCGATGGATCTGGCAAGCGAGGCTAGAAGATCTTGACTTCTCACTTCTCACTTCTGATTGCCCGCCTGATGGCGCCGGCCTGGCGACCCGATGGCGGCCCGTCGCGGCGATACGAAGAGAACGTGGCGGGATGGCTGGCCGTGCACAGCTCCGACACGAAGACGGCATCGGGCCCGACGCCAGCATCGATCAACTGATCGCGAGCCGACGCCCATCCATCGAAGAACCAGCGACCGGCCCGGCGCCGACTCGCGAGACCCGGCATCGCCGGGTTACCCACCGAGACGAGGGGCTCGTCGAAGAACCAGCTCGCCAGCCGGTTGTCGGCGAACCCCGCTGCCTCGAACGCCTGCCTGACGTCCCGACCGACCTCGTAGCAACAGGCGCCAACCGAAGGCCCGACAGCCGCCACGAGATCGCCCGGCGCGCTGCCGAGCTCGCGAAGGAGCGCGGCCACGACCGCCGACGGAACGCGCGCGGCCAGACCGCGCCAGCCTGCATGCGCCGCGGCGACTGCGCCCGTCCGGCGATCGGCGATGAGCAGTGGCACACAGTCGGCGGCCTGCACCGCCAGGCCGATTCCTGATCGATCGGTCACGAGGATGTCGGCGGCTACGCCAGAGGGCGGCGTCCCCGCGGTAACGCGCGCCACCAGAACCGTCGCGCCGTGCACTTGCCGCGTGCGCACCAGATCGGCCGGCGGCAAATCCAGCGCGCCCGCCACCTCAGCCCACACCGTCTCGTCCTGTCCCGGAGTCCCGGACCCGAGAGCCCATGCGCGCGTGGTGAACACATGCGGCGCCAACGCCGCGAGCGGCCGGCAGACGAGCGCTGGCAGCCCGTGGTGCCTGTGATGAACGTCTGGCGTCGCACCGAGACGAGCGAGGCGCCCCGCCGGCTCACCACCGGCTGCTTGCCTCGTGGCGGCTTGCACCCAGGCGAACGCCCCGTTAGGCTGGGGAAGGTCTTCCATGTCCAACATCATCGGGCTCGGCCTCGACGCCACGGAAATCCACCGCATCGCGGCCACCATCGAACGGTTCGGCGACCGGTTCCTGCGCCGTGTCTTCACGGACGCAGAGATTGCGTACTGTACACGGCGCCGCGTGCCCGCGATCCACTTCGCCGGCCGGTTCGCCGCCAAGGAAGCCGGGATGAAGGCGCTCGGCACCGGGCACACGCAGGACGTGCTCTGGCGGGACGTCGAAGTGATCCGGTATCACGGCCCGCCGCGATTCGAGTTTCATGGCGGCGCGGCGCGACGGTTCTCGTCGATCGGCGCCAACGGATCGCTCCTGACGATCACCCATTCGGAAACGCTGGCGTTCGCCCAGGCGCTGCTGCTCGGCTGAAGCAAACTAACGTGGGGCTCTGCCCCACACCCCGGCTCGGTCGCTTGCGCCGTTCGACAGGCTCACGGCGCCCTGAGCTCGTCGAAGGGCGGGGATCCCTACGCCCCGCGCCGCTCCCTCGCCCTTCGACCCTTCGACTGGCTCAGGGTCGTCCCGAGCCCAGTCGAGGGACGACAATGCTCAGGGCGTCCCGAGCATCGTCGAGGGAGTGTCGGCCTGTTCGATCGCAAAGGCGGATCGGAACTGCTGAAAATCCAGGCGGGCCCCTGGCAGCTGCCGCGCATGTCTCCCGACGGCACGCGCATCGCGTTCGGGAGCGACGACGGCAAGGAGGTCAGCATCTGGATTTATGAGCTGTCCGGGACGAGCGCGATGCGACGGCTGACGTTCGAGGGACAAGGACACAACCGGTTTCCGGTCTGGTCCGCGGACAGCCAACGCGTCGCGTTCCAATCGGATCGCGAAGGGGACCTGGGCATCTTCTGGCAGCGCGCGGACGGCACCGGGACGGCGGAGCGCCTAACGAAGGCCGACGAGGGCGCCGCGCACATTCCGGAATCGTGGACGCCTGATGGCGAGCGCTTGCTGTACAACGCTGGCCAGGGAAGCCAGGGAGCATCGTCCGGGGCGACGGCTCTGTGGGTGTTGTCGCTGAAGGACAGAAAGGCCGCCCGCTTCGATGCCGTCGAGTCGCCGGCCACCACGCTGACCGGCGCCGTGTTTTCTCCGGACGGACGCTGGGTCGCCTATGCCTCGCGGGAGGGACGGACCTCGAGTGCGGTCTACCTGCAGCCGTTTCCGCCAACCGGCGCGAAGTATCAGATCTCCAAGAACGCCGACGATGCGCACCATCCGGTGTGGTCGCCGGATGGCGCCGAGCTCGTGTTCATCCGGGCCCGGGTCCTGTCTTGAACGCCGTTCGCGTCACCACGCAACCGAGCTTTACGTTCGGCGACGCCACACCTTTGACAGTCCCTTTTCAGAAGGCAGCCCCCAACGTCGAACGACCGTACGATATGAGCCGGGATGGCCAGCGCTTTCTCGGGCTCGTCGACGCCGCGCAGACGCAGGCCGGGGCGTCCGCCGCGCCGCAGATTCAAGTTGTGCTCAACTGGCACGAAGAACTGAAGCGGCTCGTGCCGATGAAGTAGCGTCACCCAAGGCCGCAGGTTCTTGCTCGTGTTGAATATGACCGGTGTAATCAACGCGTGCTAGAGCGACTGCTCCTTCCCCGCCCAGTTGCACGCGATTGGCCGACCAGGCATGCTCGCGGCCTCGACAACTGGAGTTGGCGATTCTCCACGCGCCGGCGGCCGCCCTTCCACGCGTTCCCGGGACCTGTCGGCCAACTACCGCCCCTGCCTGCGTTTCGGGAGTCGGCTCCCCTTCAGCCGCTCTGGGCACCGTTCTTGAAGAGCGTGTAGCCATCAGCCGCCCGATGCGGGCGGCTTACTTCACAAGGAGCGTGCCGCATGACCGTCAAGATCACACCGAACGACAAGGGCAGCCCGCCCGGAAAGCTCGCCGATGCCGAGCTGCATTTCACGGACAAGGACAAGGACGGGCCGCTCGACGGCCTGAAGCTCATTGGCTTCACCATCTGGGAGCGGCGGGGCGGCAACGGGCGGAACGTCACGTTCCCGGCGCGGTCCTACAGCATCAACGGCGAGCGGCGCACGTTCGCCCTGCTCAGGCCTATCGTCGACAGCACGGCGCAGAGCAAGCTGCGCGACATCGTGCTGGAGGCGTTTCAGGAGTACGAGGAGCGGGCCGCCATCACCGCCTGAAGCGCGACATTGCAGAATTGCGGGATTGCAGAAGTACCGGAAGGATCTCACGGGGTCTACGACCAGGCCACGCCGCGGTCGACCTCACCTTGGAACAGTCGTTCCTTCACTCCTTCCCTTCTGCAGTCCTGCAATCTGCAATCTGAGACCTGCGAGTTGAGACTTGAGACCTGCGACCGGCGACTTGCGACTTGCGACTTGCGACTTATTGGATGACCGGAAGCAGCCGGGCGTTCTCCTGCTGCCGCTTCGGCGGCAGTGTCCATTCCTCGCGCAGCGCCTTGGCGTACTCCGCCTGGAAGAACGACGCCTTCATGCCGCCGTCGATGACGTCCCAGGGAAGCACGGCATCGCGGCTGCGGTCGCGGAAGATGAAGAAGTCGGCGTCCACGCCCGACTCCTCGACCGCGGCTCGCCAGTTCTGGCCGTTGCGCTCGGCCGCTTCGATGGCGGGCGCCACGCGGCGGTCACCAAGCGACAGAAGCGCCTGGTAATAGGAGTGTCGTTCAGACTTGATGTTGAAGTACACGTTGTCGATGCCGGCCATCAAGGCGCGTAGCCGCTTGGTTTTCCGCTCGGTCACGGCCGGATCTTCCATCGGCAGCCACTGGTACGCGGTGCCAGGCTTGGGAATCAGCGGGTTCACGCTGCCGACGATGCGGCCGACCTGCCCGCGCGTGCGGGCGTGTTTCATCATCCGCTCGCGCATCTGCAGCGTCAGGTCCCGGATCGCGACGAGGTCCTCGTCGGTTTCAGTGGGGAGGCCAATCATGTAGTAGAGCTTCAGGTTCTCGATGCCGTTGGCGAAGATCAGATCGGCGCGATCGAGGATCTCGTCGTTCGTCACCGTCTTGTTGACCACGCGGCGCAGCCGGTCGGATCCGGTCTCGGGGGCAATGGTGATGCCACGCTCGCCGCTCGAGCGCAGGATTCTCACGATTGGCTCAGTCAGGTCGTCGAGCCGGAGCGACGCCGGGCTGATGGCGTAGCCCATGTCGAGCAGGCCGGCCAGGATGCGCTCGATGTCTGGATGGTCGCAAAGCGCGATCGAAACGAGGCCCACGCGGCTGGCGTGTGGTCTGGCCGCCGCGGCCAGCTGGAGAATCCGGTCGGTGGGAAACGGTCGCACCGGCAGGTAGTTGTAGCCGGCCCAGCAGAAGCGGCACAGGTTGGCGCATCCGCGCACGACTTCCACGAGGAACCGCGCGCCGAACTCCGTTTCGGGTGTGAAGATGCTCGTGGCCGGCGGGTCGAGCGCGTCGGTGGTTTTGACCGCGGCCTTGCGCACGGGCATTGGCGGCGGACCTGGCAGACCCGGGGCGACCGCGTATCCGGTGAGCGCACCGTCCGCGCCGTACTGCGGCTCGTAGAACGAGGGGATGTAGAACCCGCGCTCGAGCGCCAGACGCTGGAGGAGATCGGCGCGGCTCGTGGCGTCGCGGCACGCGTCGGCCAGCGGCGGCACGAGCACCTCGCCCTCGCCCGCGGCGATCACGTCGGCGAAGAGCGCGAGCGGCTCGGGGTTCACGAAGGTCACCGCGCCGCCGATCACGATCAGCGGGTCGTGCGAGCCGCGCGCCGTCGCGTAGCTCGGAATGCCCGCCAGCTTGAGCATCGTGAGGACGTTGACGTAGTCCCACTCAAAGGAGATCGAGAAGGCCAGGATGTCGAGCTCGCCGACCGGCGTTTGTGATTCGAGCGTGAGCAACGGCGCGCGAGTGGCCACGAGCTCGGCGAGCTCCTGCTTCGGCGGCAGAAAGACGCGCTCGCACACGACGTCGTCGCGGTCGTTGAACAGCCGGTACACCGTCTGGAAGCCCAGATTGGACATACCGACCCAGTAGGTATTGGGAAAGGCAAGCGCCACGCGCAGACGATCGCCGTGCGGCTTGCGGACGTAGCCGGTTTCTTTGGCGAGGGTGGCGAGTGCGCGTTCGCGTTGTTGAAAGGACTTCACACCTGCCGCGGCCGACGGGCGCCGTCGTCGTCCGGGCGCTGGCGCTCGGACGCCGGCGTTCCTGCGTGCCGGGGATCTATGTAATCTACCACCAGAGGTCGCGCGCGCGCGCCGGACGCGGCTGACCCTTGGGCTCACTCTGCGGTTCACCCCTCCTGTCTGCGCAGGAACGCCGGCACGTCGAACGACCCGAGGTCGGCGTCAGGATTGACGTCGGTGGCCTGCGGCGCCGCGGACGACGAGGCCAGCGGCAGCGCGGCCGGTAGGATCGGCAGGTCGAAGAGCGGCCGCCGGGAAATCGAGAGCCGCGCGGACGCCAGCGCCTCGGGTGGCTGAACGGCCAAGGCGCCGGCGCGAGGTCTGGCCTGGTCGCCGTAGTGAGCCATGTCCACGGGCGTCTGCAGGCCCGAGGATTCCGGCCGGACGGCGGTGGCGGCACCGAAGCCGGTGGCGATCACCGTGATCTTCACCTTGCCCTTCAGCGCCGGATCGACCACCGCACCGAAGATGATATTGGCGTCCTCGTGGGCCGCCTCCTGCACGATCGTGGAGGCATCGTTCACCTCGGCGAGCGACAGATCGGTGCCGCCGGTAATGTTGATGATCACGCCGCGCGCGCCGTTCACCGACGCGTCTTCGAGCAATGGGCTCGAGATCGCCTTGCGCGCGGCCTCGATCGCGCGATCCTCGCCCTCGGCCACGCCAGTGCCCATCATGGCCATACCCATGCCGGCCATGATCGTCTTGACGTCGGCGAAGTCCAGATTGATCAGGCCGGGAACCAGGATCAGATCCGAGATGCCCTGAATGGCCTGCCGGAGCACGTCGTCGGCCGTCGCGAAGGCGTCGGTGAGAGGGGTGGAGCGATCGATGATCGTCAGCAGCCGCTCGTTCGGGATGGTAATGATCGTGTCGACGCAGTCGCGCAGAGCTTCGAGCCCGCGCTCGGCCTGGATCTGACGCTTTCGGCCTTCGAACTTGAACGGCTTGGTCACGACCGCCACCGTGAGCGCGCCGAGCTCGCCGGCGAGGCTGGCGATGACGGGCGCGGCGCCCGTGCCCGTGCCGCCGCCGAGGCCGGTCGTGACGAAAATCATATCGGCGCCGTCGAGGGCTTGGATGATCTTCTCGGTGTCCTCGAGGGCGGCCGATCGCCCGACGTTCGGGTCGGCGCCCGCGCCGAGGCCCTTGGTGAGCTTCGATCCGATCTGCAGCTTGATGGGTGCCGCGTTCTGGGCCAGTGCCTGCAGGTCGGTGTTGGCCACCATGAATTCGACGCCGTCGAGTCCCACGCGGACCATCCGGTTGACGGCGTTGCCCCCGCCGCCTCCGACGCCAATCACTTTGATCCTGGCGCTGGTTTCGATGCGCTCCTCTTCGAGATGCAGCCGGAGTCGCCTGGCGTCGTCCTCGTCGTGTGTATGCTCTCTGTCGGCCATTGATCGCTCCCTTAGAAAAACTCTTTGAAGAGTCCGCGCAGCCGGCCGGCCGCGCGCACCAGCGCACCCGCGCCGACCAGCGACCGCGAACTGTCGGCCGCGGCATTGCGATACCCGTACAGCGCCAGGCCCACTCCGGTGGCGAACGTCGGGCTGTTGACGTGATCGGCGAGCCCGCCGACGCCCGAGGGACACCCGCGACGGATGGGCAGATCGAAGATCTGCTCGGCGATCTCCGGCATGCCATCGAGGATCGCGCCGCCGCCGGTGAGCACGATGCCCGAGTTGAGGCTCTTCTCGTACCCCGCGCGCCGGATCTCGTCCCACACCATGTGGAAGATCTCTTCGGCGCGGGGCTGCAGAATCTCCGAGAGGATCCGGCGCGCCATCACACGCGGCTTGCGGCCCCCGACGCTCGCGACCTCCATGGTCTCGTCTTCGTCCACCATGCCCGAGAGCGCGCAGCCGCACTTGCGCTTGATTCTCTCGGCGTCGGGCACCGGGGTGCGCAGCCCCACCGCGATGTCGTTGGTGAAGTGATCGCCGCCGACTGCGACGACGGCGGTGTGCCACAGGCTGCCACGCTCGTAGATCGCGATGTCGGTGGTGCCGCCGCCGATGTCCACGAGCGCGACACCGAGCTCTTTCTCGTCGTCGGTCAGCACCGATTCGCTCGCCGCGAGCTGCTCCACGACGGTCTCCGCGACATGGACGCCGGCGCGGTTCACGCAGGCGACGATGTTCTGGGTCGAGCTCTGGCTTCCCGTGATGATGTGAACGTTGACTTCGAGACGTGCGCCGGTCATGCCGACCGGTGCGCCGATCCCGTCCTGCTCGTCGACGACGAAGTCCTGTGGGAGCACGTGCAGAATCTCGCGGCCCGTCGGCAGCGACACGGCCTTGGCCGCCTCGATGGCGCGGCGCACGTCTTCGCGGGTGATTTCGCGGTTCTTGCCTGCCACGGCAATCACGCCGCGGCTGTTGAATCCCTTGATGTGCGGGCCCGACAGCGCCAGATGGACCGAATCGATCTCGACGCCGGCCATCAGCTCGGCTTCCTCGATGGCCTTCTTGATCGAATCGACCGCGGCCTCCAGGTTCACGACCACGCCGCGCCGAATGCCGCGCGACTCGGCCGCACCCAGACCCACGACGTCGAGCCCCTTGCCGTCGAGGATCTCGGCCACGACGGCCGTGACTTTCGACGTCCCGACGTCGAGCCCGACCAAATACCGCTCCTTGCGTCCCACGAATCCTCCCGACTTGCGAGTAGCGAAGCTTCTCTTCGAATCGCCGAGTAACGGAGCCGAAAACCTGCCTCATTCGCATGGACATCGGCTTTAGAAGATGTCTAGCGACTTGCGACTTGCGTGCGACTTCCCTTCGCCTAACGCCTCGCGACCTGCGACTCGACTAGCGACTAGCGACTCACGACTTGGGGCTTCTCGACGGGCCTCACGAATATCCGGCCGTCGAACCTGAGATCCACGTAGTCGATCTCCGGCACGCGCGCGCGCAGCACCTCCGAGAGGTCGAGATACGACTGCAGCCGCTCCAAGAACCGATCGTCGCCGACGTAGATCACCGCCGGATCGCCGTTCAGAATCACGGCAACGTTGTGGAGATCGGCCACATCGAGCTGCGACACCCGCTTCGCCACCGCCGGCTGAAACCGAAGCGCGGTGATCACCCGGCCGGCCAGCTCCGCGCGCGCTTCGTCGGCAGCCGCTCCGGGCCCGCCCGTGAGGGCCAACCCGTCGACGATCGGCAGATCCAGGTCGGCGTACTGCGGGCCGTACTCGTCGATCAACGTCGCGTGCTCATCGAAGAGATAGAGGTCGTGGTCGATGCGCCCGATGGCGATCGGCGCACGCTCCCAGACGGTCACGTCCACCGTCGAGGGCAGGGACCGTCTGAGCGAGGCGTCGCGCACCCAGGGCGACGCCAGCAAACGCCGGCGCCAGGCCGCCAGATCGGTCCACACGATGTGTTCCCCGCGCAACCCCGTGAGCACCGCCATGACCTCGCCGCTCGACAGCCGCTCGTTTCCGTGAACGTCGATCCGATCGATTCGAAGAACGCGGGCCTGGGCGACCACGGCGCCGCCGCGGTACGCACCGAACGCGGTGACCAGCGCGATCGCGCCGTACGTGACGACGCGCCGGAGCAGACCACGCCAGGACCCGCGCCGGCGCGCCGGCTTCACGTGCGCGCGCCGAAAACGCCGGTCGGAGGGCGCGGCAATCAGGCTCACGCGCCTTCTCCTCCTGCCTTCGCTGACGCGACGCGCCCCCGGCCGGATGCCAGCATCTCGAGCAACCGTTCGGGCACGGTGCCAATCGAGCCTGCGCCGAGCGTGATCACCACGTCGCCGGAGCGCGCGACGCGCGCCAGGGCGGCCGGCACGTCGTCGAGCCGGGGCACGACATCGACCGGCGCGGCCACACTCTGTCGAATCGACCGGGCAAGATCGTCCAGCGTGGCACCCTCGACAGGATCTTCGCCGGCCGCATGGATTCCGGTCAGCACGATGTGATCGGCGCCCGCAAGCGACGGTCCGAACTTGTCGAGGAGCGCGGCGGTCCGGGAAAAACGGTGCGGCTGAAACGCCACGACGATCCGTCGCTTCAGCGCGCGGGCGGCCTCGAGGACGGCGGCAATCTCCGTCGGATGATGGCCGTAGTCGTCGACCACGAGAATGCCGTTCGGCTCGCCACGCACGTCGAACCGGCGCTCCGCCCCTCGGAAGTCGCCGAGGCCAGCCGCGATCCGATCGAAGGGCAGACCGAGCTCGAGCCCGACCGCGACGGCCGCCAGGGCGTTCTGCAGGTTGTGGCGCCCGGGCACGCGCAAAGACAGCGACCCGAGCGGCTCGTCGGCCGCCGAACCGCCGGGCGCTCGCGGGACGCGCTCGACCACCGTCGCGCTGGCCGCCAGGGCGCCAAGCGCGACGTCTCTCGCGGTCACCCGGGCACCGCGCGCGTCCAAGCCATAGGTCGTCACCCGCCTGGTCATCCGCGGCACGACTTCCGCCAAGTGAGGGTCGTCGGCGCACACCACGACGGCGCCGTAGAACGGCACGTTGTTGGCAAAATCGACGAAGGCCTGCTGGAGGTCGTCGAATCCGCCGTAGCGTTCGAGATGCTCGTAGTCGATGTTGGTAATCACCGCTATCGTCGGAAACAGTTTGAGAAAAGACCGATCGCTCTCGTCAGCTTCCGCCACCATCAGTTCGCCGCGTCCGAGGCGAGCGTTGCCGCCGAACGCGCTCAGCCGTCCACCGATCACCGCGGTTGGATCGAGCCCGGCGCGCTCGAGCATCAGCGCGATCATCGACGTCGTGGTCGTCTTGCCGTGCGAGCCCGCCACCGCCACGCCGTAGCGGAGCCGCATCAGCTCGCCGAGCATCTCGGCGCGCGCAATGACCGGAATCTGCCGCCGGACGGCTTCCGCGACTTCGGGGTTCGTCCGTCGAACCGCCGACGACACCACGACGACGTCGGCCTCGTCCACGTGCCCGGCGTCGTGTCCGTACGCAACGGAAATCCCCAGCGCCGACAGCCGTTCGGTGACGCTCGACTGTTTCTCATCCGAGCCCGTCACCACGTAGCCCAGATTCGCGAGCAGCTCGGCGATGCCGCTCATGCCGATGCCGCCAATTCCGACGAAATGCACCCGCCGCGTCTTGCCTAACACGGGACGGCCGTCGACACCAGTTCGAGCGCGTGGTCGACGATCACGCGGGCAGCGTCGGGTCGCGCGAGCGCCCGGGCGGCCTTCGCCATCCGCACTCGCGCGGCGCGGTCGGCGGCGAGCGCGAGGATCCGTTGCGCCAGCACCTGTCCCGTCATCTCGGCCTGCACCAGTACCTCGGCCGCGCCCGCAGCCGCCACGGCCTCGGCGTTTCTGCGCTGGTGATCGTCGGTGGCCGTCGGCAGCGGCACGAGAATCGCCGGTTTGCCCGCCGCCGCCAGCTCCGCCAGCGTCGTCGCGCCGGCGCGGCAGACGATCAGATCCGCGACGGCCAGACGCGGTCCCATGTCGTACAGGTACGGCTCGACTTCTGCTCGAAGACCGGCCTGCCGGTACGCGGCGCGGACCATTTCCACATCTCGCTCTCCCGTTTGATGCGTGAGACGAAGACGCACCCCTTCGGCCGCCGGCCTTCGCTCGTCTCCGTCACCCGAGCGACGGCCAGGCTCGCCGGAGCGAGCATTCGCGTAGGCGGCTAGCCGCGCCGCTGCCTCCACCATGGCCACGTTGATCGCGTGCGCGCCCTGAGAGCCGCCAAAGACGAGGATCCCGACGCCGGCGTGACTGCTGTCATTGCCACCCCACTCCCTTTCTGCCAAGACCGCGTCCAGAAATTCCGGCCGAACCGGGTTCCCGCTGACGAACGCCTTGCGACCGAAAAACACTCGGGTCGACTCGAACGTCACCGCCGCGGCGCCGACCACCGGCGCCAGCAGCCGGTTGGTCAGACCGGGCACGGCGTTCTGTTCGAGCAGCATCGTGGCCGCGCCGCGCACGGCCGCCGCCAGCACCACAGGCCCCGAGCTGTATCCGCCGACGCCCACGACCAGGTGCGGGCGGCGCCGGCCGATGATGCGCCAGGCGTCGAGCAGGCTCACGGGCACGAGCGCTGCGCCCCTGAGGCGATCGACGGCCGACTTGCCCTTGAGGCCGCCGCTCCGGAGCACATCGAGCGCGAACCCTTCGCGCGGCACCACCCGCGCTTCGAGCCCGCGCGCGGTGCCCGCAAACGAAATCACCACGTCGGGGCGCCGCGCCAGCAGCTCCCGCGCGACGGCAATCCCGGGATACAGATGGCCGCCGGTGCCGCCCCCTGCGATCACGACGCGCAACGCCTCGCCCATCTAGGAGCCCGTCCGAGTAATGCCCCCGCGGGCTCCTAGTAGGCGCTTCGCGCAAGATGACCACTCGAATTCAGGCCTCTTTCTTGCCGGCGGAGCCGGCCTACTAGGAGCGTGTTCACATTTCTCGGACACGCTCCTAGTGTGCGCCTCTCCCCTCACGGCCGAGACGACGCGTGCTGCGACACGTTCAGCAGCACGCCCATGCCCAGCAGGTTGATGAGCAGCGACGATCCGCCGGCGCTCACGAACGGGAGCGGAATGCCCTTGGTCGGCACCAGGCCGAGCACGACGCTGATGTTCATCAACGCCTGGGCCGCCACCATCGTGGTCAACCCCGCGGCCAGAAGCGCGCCGAACTTGTCGGGCGCGCCGAGCGCCACGCGCATCCCGCGCCACGCGATCACGCAGAAACACATCAACACGAGCGAGGCCCCAATCAGGCCCAGCTCTTCGGAGATCACCGCATAAATGAAATCGGTGTGCGGGTACGGCAGATAGAAGAGCTTCTGCACGCCGTTCATCAGGCCGCGGCCGGAAATGCCGCCCGTGCCGACCGCCAGCAGGGATTGAATGATCTGGAAGTCGGTGTTGAGCGGGTCGTCCCACGGATTGGTGAACGCCAACAGGCGGCTGCGCCGGTAAGGCTCGGCCACCGCGATGATCGTGACGAGCGGCACGAGCGCCAGCGCCGCGCTGCCGATGTAGGCGTAGTTCAGACCGGCCGCAAACACCATCGATGCCGCGATGAGCACCAACGTGACCGACGTGCCGAAGTCGGGCTCGAGCAGAATCAGCGCGACGAGCGATCCGACGACGATGGCGATCGGCCCGAGCGAATAGCGAACCTCGTTGATGCGGTGCATGCGTCGCTCGAGCAGCGCCGCGATGAAGAAGATCGCGCCGAGCTTCGCCAGCTCCGACGGCTGAATGCCGAACCCGCCCAGCGCGAGCCACCGCCGCGCGTTGTTCACGGGCGGGCTGAACAGCACGGCGATCAGCCCGACCACCACGACTCCAAGACAGGTCCAGATGAACGCCGGCTGGCGGTACGTGCGGTAGTCGACGCGCATCACGACGCCGAGACACGTCAGGCCGAGCAGCGCCCACATCACCTGCTTGGTGAGAAACAGGTACGACTGCTGGTAGCGCTCCTGGGCCAGCATCGCCGAGGCGCTGTACACCATGACCATGCTCAGGCCCACGAGCAGGATCGTGGCCAGGAACAGAATCCGGTCCGACTTGAGTTTTCGCGCCATTTCTGTCTATAAAGCCCGGTTGCTCATCGCCCGACACCCTGTAAGCGGTCAGCAGTCATCAGTCGGCCCCCGGGCAAAGGCACCAGCTTCGCAGGCCGGGGCAGCCTGCGTTCCCAGCAGCTCGGTCCCCCACCGCAAAAGCCGACTGATGACTGCTCACCACTCACAGACCCGGCGGGTCTCAAGACCCGCCCTACGAACGTCTTTCGCGCACAATCCGCGCCACCGCCTCCTTGAACCTTCGTCCCCGATCCGCGTAGTCGCGAAACATGTCGAAGCTCGCGCACGCCGGTGCGAGCAGCACGACCCCGTCCGGTCTGGCCAGTTCGAAGGCCGCGCCGACGGCGTCCTCGATCGACGCGGCGTCGTACACGTCGACGGCCCCCGCGAGCGCCTCGCGAACGAGAGGCCGCGACGCGCCGATCGACACGACCGCCCGGGCCCGCTTCGCCAGCGGCTCGCGCAGCCGCCCCAGATCGCCGCCCTTGAAGTGCCCGCCGATGATCGGCACCAGGCCCCCCTCGAAGCTCTCGATCGCACCGAGCGCCGATGCCACGTTGGTCGCCTTCGAGTCGTTCACGAACCGAACGCCGCCCGCTTCGGCCACCACCTCCATCGCGTGCTCGAGACCGCGAAAGGCGTCGACCGCCGCGGTGATCGCCGCCGGCGCCGCGCCAACAATCGCGCCCACCGTGGCGGCAGCCATCACGTCGTCCACCAGATGGGCGCCAAGCAGGTGGATCACGTCCAGCGGCACGAGCCGCTCGGTCCGCGTCTGTCGCCGATCGACAATCCATCCGTTCTCGACGAGCGTGCCTTCGGACACGCCCGACCGCCTCGAAAACGCGCGCCGCGCCGCGCGGCTTCGCTCGGCGAGACGCAGCACCCCGGGATCGTCCGCGTTCACGACCGCCCAGTCGCCGGCGTCCTGGTTCTCGAAAATCCGCGCCTTCGCTCCTTCGTACGCCGCGACGCTCGGATGGCGGTCGAGGTGATCGGACGACAGGTTCAGCATCACGGCAATCCACGGGTGAAACGTGTCGATCGTCTCGAGCTGAAAGCTGCTCACCTCGACCACGTGCAGCGAGTCGGGCGTCGAGGACGACACCTGCGCGGACAACGGCGACCCGATGTTGCCGCCCACCGTCGCCGTGAAGCCCGCCGTCTCGAGCACCAGCCCCGTCAACGCCGTCGTCGTCGACTTGCCTTTCGTGCCCGTGATCGCAATCACGCGGCCACGAAGCCAGCGTGACGCCAGTTCGACTTCGCCGATCACCGCCACGCCGCGCGCGCGCGCCGCCCGGACGGCGGGTTGATCCGGAGGCACGCCCGGACTGAGCACCAGCAGATCGGCGCCGGTGAAGTCGTGTCCCCCGAGCTCCAACCGCACACCGAGTGCCCGAAGCGGCGCGGCCTCGTCGACCTGGGGCCGTACGTCGGAGAGCGTGACGGCCGCGCCGCGGCGCGCCAGAAGCTCGGCTGCCGCGATGCCGCTGCGTGCCGCCCCGGCGACCGTCACTCGTTTTCCCTCAACCGAGAACTCCAGTCCCAGCCTCCATCCGTCAGCTCGCCCCCAAGCCCCGGGTCGCGAGTCCCGAACGATCACCGCAGCTTCAGCGTGGCGAGACTGAAGAGCGCGAAGATGATTGCGACGATGACGAACCGCGCGATGACCTTCGGCTCGCTCCACCCGATGAGCTCGAAGTGGTGGTGCAGCGGCGCCATCTTGAAGACCCGCTTGCCGGTCGACTTGAACGACGCGACCTGAACGACGACCGACAACGCTTCGATGACGAAAACGCCGCCCACAATCACCAGCAGCAGTTCCTGCTTGATGAGCGTGGCGACGGTGCCAAGCGCGGCGCCGAGCGCCAGCGATCCCACGTCGCCCATGAATATTTCCGCGGGATACGCGTTGTACCAGAGAAACCCGAGGGCGGCGCCGACGAGCGAGCCGCAGAAGACGGTGAGCTCGCCGACGCCTGGGAAGTGCACGATCAGCAGGTACTCCGCGAACACACGATGGCCCGTGACGTACGCGAGCGCCGTGAACGCGGCGGCCGCGACGGCAAACGTGCTGACGGCGAGGCCGTCGAGGCCGTCGGTGAGATTGACGGCGTTCGACCAGGAGGCGAGCACGATCATCGTGAACGGCACGTACCACCAGCCGAGGTCCGGAATCAGCCATTTGAAGAACGGGAAGACGAGCCGTGTGCTGTACAGGCCTTGCTGCTGCAGCAGCAGCAGCACCAGGCCGACGATCAGCGCGATGAGCAGCTGCGCGGCGAGCTTGTAACGCGGCCAGAGACCGTGGTGATCCTTGCGCACGATCTTCAGGTAGTCGTCGACGAAGCCGATGCCGCCAAATGCGGCCGTCGTTCCGACGGCGATCCACACGTAGACGTTCGTCAGATCCGCCCACAAGAGCGTTGGCGCGAGCGCCGCCGTGAGAATGAGCAGCCCGCCCATCGTCGGCGTGCCGGCCTTGGCGCGGTGGCTGGTCGGCCCTTCCTGTCGGATCACCTGGCCGATCTGAAATCCCCGCAGCGCGCGAATCATCCCAGGCCCGAGCAGCAGGCTGATCGCCAGCGCCGAAAGGCTCGCTGCCGCGGTCCGGAACGTGATGTAGCCGATCACGTTCAGCGCCGAGAGCTGAGTGTGAAACGGATAGAGCAGGTGAAACAGCATCGGCGTTACACGACACCGGAGTTGCTGCGCCACCGGGTGAGCGCCTCGCGCGCCACCGCGACGTCGTCGAAAGGAAGCGCCTGGCCGCCAATCACCTGATACTTCTCGTGTCCCTTGCCGGCGACGAGCACCAGGTCGCCGGGGCGCGCCAGTTCGATGGCCGTGTCAATCGCCCGGCGGCGGTCGGGTACGGCCAGCACGCGCTGCTCGCTGCCCCGCCGCGTGTCGGCGGTGATGCCACGGAGCACCTCGTCGATGATCCGCTGCGGATCCTCGCCTCTCGGGTTGTCGGACGTGATCAGAATCAGATCGCTCAGGCGTCCGGCCACCGCGCCCATCAGCGGCCGCTTCGTGCGGTCGCGATCGCCTCCGCAGCCGAAGACCGTAATCAGGCGGCCGCGCGCCAGTGGCCGTGCCGTCTCGAGCAGATTGCGCAGCGCGTCGTCGGTGTGGGCGTAGTCGACGACCACCACGACTTCGTCTTTCGCGCCCGACACGACCTGAAACCGGCCGGGCACGCCCGCCAGATCGCGGACGCCGCGCTCGATGGCGCTGAACGACGCGCCGAGCGCCGTGCCCGTCGAGACGGCGGCCAGGATGTTGTAGACGTTGGGACGCCCGACGAGCGCCGAGCGGACGTGGAGCGTTCCCCGCGGCGTGCGGACGTCGAAGGTCAGCCCGTCGAGCGCGATCGAGAGCGCACCCGGCGTGATGTCGGCCGGACGATTGATCGCGTAGGTGACCGGCCGGCGCCCGACGTCCACCAGTGAGGCGCCGCGAGGATCGTCGAGGTTGATGAGCGCGGGAGCGCCCGGCGGGAGCATCTCGAAAAGCCGCCGCTTCGATTGAAAGTACGCTTCCATGTCGGCGTGGAAGTCGAGATGATCGCGCGTCAGGTTGGTGAACACGCCGGCCGCGAACCGCACGTCGTCGACGCGCCGGAGCGACAGCGCGTGCGACGACACTTCCATCGCGCAGGCGCCGCATCCGCGGTCGGCCATCTCGCGCAGGAGCGACTGCACGTCTGGGGCTTCGGGCGTGGTGTGGGTGGCGTCGCGCATCTCGTCGCCGACCTTGTACCCGGTCGTCCCGAGAATGCCGCAACGCTCGCCGGCGGCCTCGAAGATCGACGCGACCAGGTACGCCGTCGTCGTTTTTCCGTTCGTCCCCGTAATCCCGACGACCTGCATCTCGTCGCTCGGATGCCGGTAGAACGCCGCGGCGAGCACCGCCAGTGCAAGCCGCGCATCGCCGACCGTGATCCACGGCGCGAAACTGGGCGGCGCCTGGCGCTCCGACACGATGGCCACGGCGCCGCGATCGAGGGCCTGCCGCGCGAAGTCCGCGCCGTCGGCGCGAAGACCCTGTAGCGCGACAAACACGTGCCCCCGCTCCACCCGGCGCGAGTCGCACGCGATGCCGGTGACCACCGCCGATGGCGGCAGCGCTGACGCCGCGCCGTCGAGCAGCCCCTTGCGTTCGAGCTCGACGCCCAGTTCGGACCAGGTCATGGCTGACCCGTTGCCGCAGACGCCAGAGGCGCGCGGCCGAGCACCAGGAGGCAGGGAGCGGCATCGGCATCGTCTAAGAGCGCGCCGGGCAGCGGATCCTGCGACACCACCACACCGTCGCCGGCGATGCGCGCCGAGAGCCCTCGCTTGACGAGCGCCCCTATCGCATCACGCGCGCTCAGACCGCGCAGGTCCGGCATCGTGCCCGGGCGTCCGTCGGCGACCAGACTCACCACGGGAGAATCGCCGGCGGCCGCCGACAGCGGCTGCGGATCGGCAGGCCCCTGCCGCATGACCAGCACGGGCGGTGCCGGATCGACGGTCGGCGCAATGCCCAGGTGCCGCAACGCCGACTCGGCGATGCGCCTGAAAATCGGCGCCGACACCGGACCGCCGAAATAGCGATGGGGACCGTGTGGCGAATCGATGACCACGATGATGGCCAGCGCCGGATCGCGCGAGGGCAGAAAACCCACAAACGACGCGTTGTAGTCGGACTCCGAGTAGCGGCCGTTGACGAGCCTGGCGGCCGTGCCCGTTTTACCGGCAATCGTGTAGCCCGCGATCTTTGCCGCCGTCCCCGTGCCGTGCTCGACAACGCCTTCCATGATGGTCGCGAGCGTCGCCGCTGTGTCCGCGCTGATCGAGCGGCGCACGACTCTGGGCTGCACGACATAGCGGCGCCCGTCGCGATACGCCGCGCGAACGACGCGCGGCTCGACGTACTCGCCCCCGTTGGCGATCGCCGCGGCAGCCGCCACCATCTGCAGCGGCGTGACCCCGACCTGGTAGCCGATCGACACGTGCGCCAGCGCGCCGGCGGTCCAGTTCGAGGGATTCCACACGATGCCCGGGCTCTCCCCCGGAAAATCTCGCGACACCGGCCGTCCAAAGCCGAAACGCTGCACGTACTGGCCCAGGCGGGCGGCGCCAACCTGGAGCCCGATTTTGATCGCGCCGACGTTGCTCGAATCCGCGATGACCTCGCTGAAACTCAGAACGCCGTGATTCGACGTGTCGTGCACCGTCGCCGAATCCACGCGGATGTAGCCCGGGCTCGTGTCGATCTGCGCGTCGATCGGGACCACGCGGCCCTCGATGGCCGCCGCCGCCGTGACGAGCTTGAAGGTGGAGCCGGGCTCGTACAGATCCTGAACGGCTCGATTCCTTCGCTCGACCTCCTCCGATTCGCGATAGGCGTTGGGGTTGAACGTGGGTTCATTGGCCATCGCCAGAATCTCCCCCGTCCGGGGATTCACGACGATGGCGCTCCCGCCCGCGGCGCGATTCTCGAGAACGCCCGCGCGCAACTCGCGCTCCGCGATGTGCTGCAGGTACTGATCGATCGTCAGCTCGATCGATGAGCCCGAGGTCGGCGGCCGCTCGACGCTGTTGAACGCGTGACGGCGCGCGTCGGTGTTGACGAGCACGCTGCCGTCTTTGCCGCGGATCTGCGTGTCGTAGGCGAACTCGATCCCGTTGAGCCCCTTGTTGTCGACTCCCACGTAGCCCACCAGATGGGCCGCGAGCTCTTTGTTGGGGTAGAACCGCTTCGTCTCCTTGACGAAGCCGACGCCCTCGAGGCCGAGCGCTTCGACGCGCTTGGCGTCATCGGGCGCAATCTGCCGGCGGACCCAGGCGAACTGATTGCGTTTCTGGAATCGTTCGAGGAACGCCTGGCGTTCACGCTCCGTGCAGTCGCCGAAGGCGCCGCACAGCCTCGCGATCGTGCCAGGGGCATCGTCGATGGCCGACGGGACCGCGTAGATCGAATCGGCATCGGCGCTCGTCGCGAGCACCCGTCCATGCCGGTCGACGATGTCTCCGCGCTTGCCGGGCACCGGCCTCCGCCGCATGTACTGTCGCTCGGATCGCTCGGCGAGCTCGTCGCGCGCCACGACCTGCAGATAGACCAGCCGCGACTCGATCGCGATGGCCCACAGTGCGAAGAGGCCGGCGGCGACGCGAACGCGCCTTTGAAACGTGATGCGCCAGTCGGACCCCGGAACCCCGGCGCCGCCAGACGTGGGGCCCTCGCGCCTGCACACGCGCCGCAAGTAGTCGATCACCGGCGTGCGACTATGGACGCGTCGGGCGGCTGGGCCGGCACCACGCGCTCGATGACGATTGCTTCCTCGCCCTTCGGCGCCACCAGGTGCAGCGTCTCGGTGGCAAGCGCCTCGATGCGTTTCGGCGACCGCAGGGTTTCGATCTCGAGCCGAAGGTGCCGGGCTTCCTCTTCTGCGGCGGCGCGCTCGCGCTGCATGTGCTCCACCTCGTAGCCGTGCCTGAGCAGGTAGAAATGCTCTGTTGCCCAGAACAGCAGCATCAGCACCAGGAAGCCCGCAACGCCCACCGACCTCCAGAGCTCCCGGTGCCGCGTCTCGTCCACCTCCCGTACGATCGGGTTGTTGCGAACGTCCTGTCGGATGGCGTATTCGAAGGCCTCAGGCATTGTTCACCTCGCGCGGGGGCCCGCCCCCACGCCAGACGCGCCGGCCTCTGCCGGCAGTCAAGCGACGCGCTCCGCTGCCCGCAGCTTCGCGCTACGCGCGCGCGGGTTGTGCTCCACTTCGCTCGCGCCCGGCACGACGGGCTTCTTCGTGAGCACCGCGAGGCTGGCGTCGGTGCCGGCGGCCAGCGCACGCAGCGTGTGTTTGACGATGCGGTCTTCGAGCGAGTGAAACGTAATAACCACCAGCCTCGCGCCCCTGCGCAGCCGGCGCGCGGCAGCCTCGAGAAATCGATCGAGCCCCTCGAGCTCGCGGTTCAACCAGATACGGAGCGCCTGAAACGTACGCGTCGCCGGATCGATGCGCTGGTACCCGCGGCGGGGAACTGCGCGCCGAACAATCGCCGCCAGGCGCCCGGTCGTGGCGATCGGCTCCGCCCTCCGCGCAACGACGATCGCTCGCGCCACGCGGCGCGAGAACCGCTCCTCGCCGTACTTGTAAATCGCGTCGGCCAGCTCCTGTTCCGTCGAGCGCGATACGATGTCCGCCGCCGTCTCGCCCATCGTCGTATCCATGCGCATGTCGAGCGGCTCGTCGCGCTGAAAGCTGAAACCGCGGTTTGGCCCGTCGAGCTGCAACGAGGACACACCGAGATCGGCGAGCGCGCCGTCGACGACCTGAATGCCCCGCGCGTCGAGGATCGCGTCGAGCATCCGAAAGTCGGCGTGCACCAGCTCGACCTTGTCTCCCCAGGACGCGAGCGCCGCTCCGGCGGCTGTGAGCGCCGCAGGATCGCGATCGAGGCCAATCACGCGGGTCGCTCCGCCTTCGAGCAGCGCGCGCGTGTGGCCGCCCAGCCCGATCGTGCAATCGACGAACAGCCCCCCGCGCCCGGGCTGCAGGTACTGCAGGGCCTCGGCCGTCAGCACCGGCACATGCCCGATCAAATGCCGAACTCCGACAGAGCGCGCGCATCGTCGTCGGTATACGGCTCGCGCTGCATCTTCGTGAGGAAGCGATCGTGGTTCCAGACATCGAGGCAGCTGACCTGACCGAGCACGTCCACGTCGCCGGTCATCGTGGCGGAGTCCCGCAGGCGAACGGGGATGATCACGCGGCCTTGCGCGTCCAGTTCCGCCGCCTGCCCGAAATAGTTCACGCGATCGAGGAAGCGGAGTCGCGAGGGATGGGTCGACGGCATGGCGCCGAGCTTTTGCTCGAGCTCGATCCAGACCGGCATCGGGTAGATGCGGACAAACTCGCCCGACACGCTCGTGAGGAACAGCTCACGACCGTACTGGCTTTCGAGCAGGGACCGAAAGGCGTTGGGCACCTTGAGTCGTCCCTTGTCATCGATACGCGCGGGCGAGTTGCCTCTAAACACTCAGAGTTACTCCACTTTCATCCACAATTTTCCACCGAAATAGTAGGGGACGGCCAGCGGGATGTCAAGGCACAAAACTCAGCCCGTCAGTAAGTTAGTCCGTGGTACGATGCCGGGTTTGCCATGCTCAGGGCGGCCCTCGTGGGGTTCGGATCAAGCGGGAAAACCACCCTCTTTCAGCTGATGACCAGCGCGCGGGAAACGGCCCGGCCGGCCCACGGCAAGGGCGAGACCTCGATTGGCATCTCGAAGGTCCCAGACGCCCGCCTCGACCGGCTGACTGCCTTGTACAACCCGAAAAAGCGGGTGCCGGCGACCGTGGAATTCACCGATCTGGCGGCCGCTGGACAGAGCGGGGGGGTCAAGGCGCTCGTGGATGTCGCGGCGTACAAGAATGCCGACGCGCTCGTGCACGTGCTGCGCGCGTTTCACGATCCGGCGGTCACCCACCCGTCTGGTTCCGTCGATCCTGCGCGGGATGCGCAAACGATGGAGGAGGAGCTCATCCTGGCCGACCTCGGAGTGGCGGAGCGCCGGCTCGAGCGGCTCGAGAAGGACCTGAAGAAAGTGCGGACTCCCGAGCTCGAACGCGAACGGGACGTTGTCACCGTGTGCAGAGCGGCTCTCGAGGAAGGACGGCCGCTCCGAGCGCTCGACCTGAAGGGCGAGGACCTGAAGCGGCTCCGCGGATTTCAGTTTCTCTCGGCGAAGCCGCTGCTCGTGGTCATCAATCTCGACGAGGGTGCGTTGTCAACAGGCGGGGAGGCGGCGACGCGAATCGAACGGGCAGCCGAGGCGACGGGCCTGACGAAGTTCCTCACCCGGGCGGCGACAGCCGCCGTGGCGGTCTGCGCGAAAATCGAGCTGGAAATCAGCCGGCTCGAGCCGCCGGACGCGGCGGCGTTTCTCGCCGATCTCGGTCTAGCGGAATCTGGGCTGGATCGGGTCATTCGCGCCAGCTACGATCTCCTCGGGTATATTTCATTCTTCACGGTCGGAGAGGACGAGTGCCGCGCGTGGTCGATTCCACGCGCCACGCCGGCGCAGCTCGCGGCGGGCGAAATCCACAGCGACATCGCCCGCGGCTTCATCCGAGCCGAGGTCGTGACCTACGACGCGCTCGTCGGCCGCGGATCGATGGCGGCCTGCCGCGACCGCGGCGAGGTCCGGCTCGAGGGCAAGGAATACGTTGTCGAGGACGGCGACATCATCAACTTCCGGTTTGCCACGTAAGGGATAGTGGGGACGCCGTTCGTGACGGCGATCGTCGTCATCCCGACCTACAACGAACGCGCGAACCTGCCCGTCCTCGTCGAGGCGCTGATGCAGCAGGCCGGCGTGCGCGTGCTCGTCGTCGACGACGGCTCACCGGACGGCACGGGCGGCGTTGCGGAGGAGCTGACCCAGCGCTATGCGGGGCGCGTGGAGGTGATGCATCGGACCGGCCGGCGCGGGCTCGGGCGTTCGTACATCGACGGGATCACGAGAGCGCTGGGCGAGAGGGTCGACCTCATCTGTCAGATGGACGCGGATCTCTCGCACGATCCGCGGCACCTGCCAGCGCTGATGGCCGCGACGTCGGGAGCGGACGTGGTGCTCGGCTCGCGCTACGTGACTGGCGGCGCCATCGTCAACTGGCCCGCGCGCCGCCGCCTGCTCAGTCGCTTCGCGAACATCTACATCCGTGCGGTCACGCAGCTCGGCGTGCACGACTGCACGACCGGCTATCGCTGCTGGCGCCGCGCGGCGCTCGCCTCGTTGCCGCTCGATCGGTTCTTCTCGGACGGCTACTCATTTCTCGTGGAGATGCTGTTTGTGGCCGCGCGCCGCGGCTGCCGGATCGCCGAAGTGCCGATTACCTTCGTGGAGCGGCGCGAGGGCGAGTCGAAGGTCTCGCGCGCCGTGCTGTTCGAGTCGGCCATCACGCCGTGGCGGCTCGTCGCGGACCCCGACCTCTCGCGCAAAACGCCGCCCGACGCCCGGGGTTGAGTCTTTTTCATGCTATGGTTGAGCACTTTTTCCCATGTCAACCCCGCGCGGGTCGAAGCCTCCAAGCCTGAGTGTTTTTTTCCCGGCCTACAACGACAGCGGCACCATCGCCAGCATGGTGATCCGCGTGGTCAGGACCGCGGCCGAGCTGACACCCGACTTCGAAGTCATCGTGGTCGACGATGGCAGCGCCGATGGCACGGCGCAGATTGCCGATGAGCTCGCGCGGACGTACCCCCAGGTGCGCGCCGTCCACCATCCGCGAAATCGCGACTACGGTGCAGCCCTGCAGACGGGGTTTCGCTCGGCCACCAAGGAGCTGATTTTCTACACCGACGGCGATGCGCAGTACGATCCGACCGAGCTGGCCTCGTTGTGGTCCGCCCTGACGCCTGAGGCCGGCATGGTGAACGGCTACAAGATCAGCCGCTCCGATCCGCCGCATCGCATCGTCATTGGACGCATCTACCACTACACCGTCAGCATCCTGTTCGGGCTGAGGCTGCGCGACGTCGATTGCGACTTCCGTCTGATGCGCCGGGCGATTTTCGACCGGATCAATCTCGAGAAAACGAGCGGCATCATCTGCGTCGAGATGATGAAGAAGATTCAGGACGCCGGTTTCCCGATCGTGGAAGTGCCGGTCCACCACTACCACCGGGCGTTCGGGCGGTCGGAATTCTTCAATGTTCGGCGGTTGTTCAGGGTCGCCAAGGACCTGCTGATCCTGTGGCTCGCCCTGGTCGTCCGCCGCGAGCACCTCCGCCCGGGGCTGACCCCGCTGACCCAGACGGCGGCCGACCCGGCCAATCGCGTCTATCCCACCCCACCGCGGACGTGACCGAGGACCATCTCGCGTTCTACCAGGGCCGCAAGGTGATGATCACGGGCGGTCTGGGCTTCATCGGCAGCAACCTCGCTCGCCGGCTCGTCGGCCTTGGCGCCGACGTCCTGCTGGTCGATTCGCTCATCCCCGACTACGGCAGCAACCTGTTCAACATCGACGGGATTGAGGATCGCGTGCACGTGAACGTCGCCGACGTGCGCCAGCAAAGCACGATGAACTACCTCGTGAAGGACTGCGAGGTCATCTTCAACCTCGCCGGCCAGGTCAGCCACATCGACAGCATGCGCGATCCGTACGCGGATCTCGAGATCAACTGCCGCGGCCAACTGACGCTTCTCGAGGCGTGCCGCTATAACAACCCTGGGACGAAAGTGGTGTACGCCGGCACTCGGCAGGTGTACGGCCGGCCCGATTCACTGCCCGTGACCGAGTTGCACCTCGTACGGCCGACCGACGTGAACGGCATCAATAAAGCCGCCGGAGAGTACTACCACCTCGTCTACAACAACGTGTTCGGCATTCGCGCGTGCTCGCTGCGCCTGACCAACGTCTACGGACCGCGGCAGCTGATCAAGCACGACCGCCAGGGCTTCATCGCGTGGTTCGTCCGGCTCGCCATCGAGGGCCAGACGATCCAGATCTACGGCGACGGCTCCCAGCGCCGCGACTTCGTCTTCGTCGACGATGCGGTCGACGCATTCGTTCGGGCGGGCGCCGACGACGTGTGCAATGGCGAGGTGTTCAACGTCGGGGGGAGCGAGCCCATGAGCCATCGCGATCTGTCGGCGCTGCTCGTCGAGATCGCCGGTTCGGGCCGCGTCGAGTACATTCCCTGGCCCCCGGAGAAGAAGGCTATCGACATCGGCGACTTCTACGCCGACTCGTCGAAGTTCACCGTCGACACCGGGTGGACGCCGTCGGTCGCGCTTCGGGACGGCCTCGAACGGACCGTCGCGTTCTACCGCCGGCACTGGGACCGTTACGTCGATCCGCCCGGCCGCGCCGGGGGGCGCGCGTGACCTGCCCGTCGATCCCGTTCACGTCACTGGTTCCGCGCGAGGACGCGGCCGACGTGCGTGCGGCGATCGACCGCGTGGTCGCGAGCGGGTGGTTCGTGCTCGGTCCGGAGGTCGACGCGTTCGAAACCGAGTTCGCCGCCGCGTCGGGCGCCGCGCGCGCCGTCGGCACCGGCAACGGCACCGACGCGATCGCGCTGGCGCTGCGGGCGCTCGGCATCGGGCCCGGTGACGAAGTGATCACGACCGCCCTGTCGGCGGCCTACACCGCTTTGGCGGTGCTGATGGCGGGGGCGAGGCCGGTCTTCGCGGACATCGCCCCCGCCCGTTTGACCATCGACCCCGAGGCCGTGAGTGCCGCCGTCACACCGCGCACACGGGCCATCGTGCCGGTGCATCTGTACGGACAGGCCGCCGATATGGACGCGATCGCGCGCGTCGCGTCACGCCACCATCTGGCGATTGTGGAGGACTGCTGCCAGGCCCACCTCGCCACCGCGCGTGGCCGGGCGGTTGGCACCATGGGCGCGGCCGGCGCCTTCAGTTTCTACCCCACCAAGAACCTCGGCGCGCTCGGCGACGGCGGCGCGATCGTGACGAGCGATCGCCAGCTGGCCGATCGTCTCGTCCGGCTGCGCAACGGGGGACAAACCGATCGCTACCGGCACCAGGAGCCCGGCGTGAACTCGAGGCTGGACGAGATGCAGGCCGCGATCCTGCGCGCTCGCCTGCCACGGCTCGCGGCGTGGACGGAGCGCCGCCGATCGCTGGCGGGCGCGTATCGAACAGCGCTCGCCGGCGCGCGGGTCGAGGTGCCGCCCGCCGCCGATCCCGGACACGTTTATCACCTCTTCGTCGTCCAAGCGCCGCGCCGCGGAGGCGACGATCGTCGCGCCGCGCTGCAGCAGCACCTGAAGGCGCAGGGCATCGAGACGCTCGTGCACTATCCCATCCCCATTCCACGGCAACCCGCCATGGCGGGCTCGGGCCCGGCCGACTGCCCGCGCGCGGCGGCCGCGTGCGACGCCGTGCTGTCGCTCCCACTTCATCCGGGCTTGACCGACGGTGAACTGGCCGACGTCGCAGCCGCGGTGCACGAGTTTCAGTAGCGAACGTCGAATGTGCGCCGTCGAACACCGAGAACGTCGAACGTAGAGAACGTCGAACGCAGAACGTAGAACACAGAACGTAGAGCGACGGAGGTCGATACTGTGCGAGCACTGATCACCGGCGGCGCCGGCTTCATCGGATCTCACCTGTCGGAGGCGCTCCTCGACGCGGGCCACCACGTGCTCGTCCTGGACAATCTGTCCACCGGATCGATCGACAACATCTCGCATCTGAAGGGCCAGCCGCGCTTCGAGTACTTCATCGACTCGGTCGACAACGAGCCGCTGCTTGCCGAGCTCGTCGATCGAAGTGACGTCGTGTTTCACCTCGCCGCCGCGGTCGGGGTCAAGTTGATCGTCGAGCAGCCCGTGCACACGATCGAGACCAACGTGCACGGCACCGAAGTCGTGCTCAAACACGCGAACAAGAAGAAAAAGCTCGTCATCATCGCCTCGACCTCGGAGGTCTACGGCAAGAGCACGGATGTGCCGTTCCGCGAGGACTCCGATCTCGTGCTCGGCCCCACGCCCAAGCATCGCTGGGCGTACGCCTGCAGCAAGGCCATCGACGAGTTCCTCGCGCTGGCCTACTGGAAGGAACGGAAGCTGCCGGTCATCATCGTGCGGTTCTTCAACACGGTGGGGCCGCGCCAGACCGGACAGTACGGGATGGTGATTCCGAACTTCGTCTGCCAGGCCCTGGCGAACCAGCCGATCACGGTATTCGGCGACGGCACGCAGTCGCGCGCCTTCGCCCACGTGCACGATGTGGTCGGCGCAGTGCTCAAGCTGGTCGGGGAGCCGGCGGCCGTTGGCCAGGTCATCAACATCGGTAATACGGAGGAGGTGTCGATGCGCGAGCTCGCCGAACGCGTCCGCGAACTGAGCGGGTCGACTTCGCCTGTCACCTTCGTCCCCTACGATCAGGCGTACGAGGCCGGCTTCGAAGACATGCCGAGGCGCGTGCCCGATCTGACCAAGGTCAAGGCCATGATTGGGTACGAGCCCAGGCACTCGCTCGACGACATCCTCGTGCAGGTGATCGAATATTTCAGGAAGAAGTGACTCAGCCAGCGAAGTTTGACAGTCAACAGTTCACAGTTGACAGTTGCGGTACCTGTTAACTGTCGACTATCAACTGTCGACTGGCGTGGCCGAGAGCCGACGGCTGAGAGCTGGAACCTGAGAGCTACCGCCCCGCATCGGGCGTATACTGGGTCCATGAATCGCACGTTGATTCTCGGGGTCGTCACTGCCGCCGCGCTCGCCGCGGCGGCCCCGGCCCGCGCCGAGGTCCGTCTGAGCTTGCACGACGGCAAGGTCACGCTCAAAGCCACCAACGCCACCGTCCGCGAGATTCTCGCCGAATGGGCCAAAGTTGGACAGGCGCGGATCATCAACGCCGAACGCATCGTCGGCGGCCCGGTGACGCTCGAGTTGACGGACGTCGGCGAACGGCAGGCGCTCGACGTGCTGCTGCGATCGGTGGCCGGCTACATGGCCGCCCCCAGGCCGGCCGCGGCGCCCAACGCCTCACATTTCGACCGGATCTTGATTCTGGCGACGAGCACGCCTCCGCGCGCCGTCGCTGGGGCGCCAACGCCGCCCCCCTTCAACCCGCCGCCGCAGTTCAACCCGCCGCCGCAGTTCAATCAACCGCCGCAGTTCAATCAACCGCCTCCGCCCGACGAGGACCCTAACGACCCGAGGACCGCGGGTGGGCCCGGGGCGCGCGCGCCGATCTTCAACACGTTCCCGCAGCCGGTACCACCGGGCGGCCAGCCTGGATTCCCAGGCGGGCAGCCGGCCCCGCCCGTGCGAGGCCCCGCGGCGCCGGCCGCGGCCAGGCCAGGGCAGCTGCCCATCGGCGTCGCGACTCCGGGCATGATCGCACAGCCTCCGCCGCCACAGCCCGGGCAGAATCCGCAGGAGTGAGCGATTCAGCTATCGGCTATCAGCTATCAGCTCAGCGCTCGAGTAGTTGACAGGTCACAGTTGACAGTTCACAGTTCTGCCGACTGTCAACTGTTCGCTTTTCCGAAAGCAAGCTGAGAGCTGAAAGCTGACAGCTGAGAGCTACCTATGTCATTGATAAACGACGTAAGTGCAGCTATCGCCGAAGCGATGCGCCGGAAGGACGCCGCCCGGCTGAGCGCGCTCAGGATGCTCAAGGCCGCGCTGATGAACCGCGAAGTCGAGAAGGCGCGCGCGCTCGACGAAGCCGAAGGGCTCCAGGTCGTCGCCACGCTGGTCAAACAGCGCAAAGACTCCATCGAACAGTTCGGCAGCGCGGGCCGGCAGGACCTCGTCGACAAGGAGTCCGCGGAGCTGGCGCTGCTCGAATCCTATTTGCCGCCAGCGGCCGACCCGGCGCTGGTGGAGCGCGCGGTGGCCGAAGCCATCGCCGAAACGGGCGCGGCGTCCCCCAAGGATCTCGGCCGCGTGATGAAGGCCGCGATGGCGAAGCTCGCCGGCCAGAACGTCGACGGCAAGACGGTCAACGGGGTCGCGCGCAAGAGACTTGGGGGATAGAGGCGGGCGGCTCGCGCGTTCGGCCGGGCTGGCCGGCGCGGCCACGCTGGGCAGCCGCGTGCTCGGCCTCGCCCGCGAGACGGTGCTCGCGGCGATCTTCGGGGCCGGCAACGACATGGACGCGTTCAACGTCGCGTTCAGAATCCCGAATCTCGTCCGCGATTTGTTCGCCGAAGGCGCGATGAGCGCCGCGTTCGTCCCCACCTTCACGCGTCACCTCACGCGACACGGCAAGACCGACGCCTGGCGCGTGGGCAACAACGTGATCAACGCGCTCATTCTCATCACCGGGACGCTGGTGGCGCTCGCAATGATCGGCGCGCGTCCGCTCGTCGGCGCGTATGCGCCCGAGTACGCCTCGGTGCCGGGCAAGCTCGACCTCACCATCCGGCTGACGCTCGTGACGCTGCCGTTCCTGACGCTGGCGACGCTGGCGGCCGCGTTGATGGGGATGCTGAACTCGCTCAATCGCTATTTCGTGCCCGCGCTCGCGCCGGCGACCTTCAACGCGGCGATGATCGCGTGCGCGTTCGCGCTGGTGCCTCTGATGCCGGCGCTCGGATGGCCGCCGATCATGGCCATCGCGATCGCGGCCATCATCGGCGGCGTCGGGCAGATTGCAGTGCAGCTGCCACCTCTCGCGCGCGAAGGATTCCGGTACCGCCCGCGTCTCGACCTGCGAGACGCCTCGCTGCGAGAGGTGCTCGTGCTGATGGGACCCGGGACCATCGGGCTCGCGGCGACCCAGGTCAACCTGTTCGTGAACACCCAACTCGCGACGGCGCAGGGCACGGGCGCCGTGTCGTGGCTCAGCTACGCCTTTCGCCTGATGTACCTGCCGATCGGACTCTTCGGCGTGTCGATTGCCACGGCCGTGCTTCCGGCCGCGGCGCGCCACGCGACGCTCGACGACAAGGTGGCGATGCGCGACACGGTGGCGCGTGGCCTGGCGCTCATGGCCATGATGAACGTGCCTGCCACACTCGGGCTCGCGATCCTTGCGACGCCTATCGTGCGGCTGCTCTTCGAGCGCGGGCAATTCCTGCCGGCCGACACGGCTGCCACCGCTGCGGCGCTGCGGTTCTACGCCATCGGGCTCGTGGGCTATTCCACCGTGCGCATTGCGTCGCCGGTGTTCTACGCGCTCGGCCAGAGCCGGGTGCCCGTGGCCGCCAGTCTTCTTTCGATGGCCGTCAACGTGGTGGCCAGCCTGCTGCTGGTCGACGCGCTCGGGTTCCGCGGCCTGGCGCTCGGCACCTCGATCGCCGCGCTCGCCAACGGCGGCGTGCTGCTCGTGCTGCTCGGGCGACGGCTGCCCGGCGCGGGAGGCACGCATCTCCTGACGTCGACCGCGAAATTGCTGGTGGCGTCGGTGGGAATGGCGATCGTCGCGTGGTTCGTCGAGCGGACGCTCGGCCAGGCGGTTCCGGGCGGCGGCGTGATGATCGAAGCCGGTCGCCTCCTCGCAGCGATTGGCTCCGGTCTCGCCGTGCTGGTGGTGTCGGCGAAGCTGCTGCGCCTCGCCGAGCTCGACGAGGCGATCGTCGCGGCCCGCGATGTGGCGCGGACTTTCCTGACGCCTCGATCGTCGCCCTAGGAGCGCGTCCGAGACATGTGAACACGCTCCTAGCGTGATACGATCGGGCGGGCCTGATGCGCCGCTATTCTCCGCCCTACGCGTCCTCGTACTCCTTTGGTCCCGGACCACTCTCGACCACTCTGAAGGCGCTCATCATCGCGAACGTCGCGGTGTTCCTGCTGGTGTCGCTGTTCCCGTCGCTCCAGCTGACGCTCGGGCTGGTGCCGGCGGCGGTCGTGCGCGGACTGCAGGTCTGGCGGCTCATCACCTACATGTTCGTCCACGCCGGCATCTTTCACCTGCTCTTCAACATGCTCGTGCTCTGGATGATCGGCGCGGAGCTCGAGCGCATGTGGGGGATGCGCTACTTTCTGAAGTTCTACTTCGTCACCGGCGCCGGCGCCGGCGCGCTCACGATCGCCTTCTCGCTGCTGCCGTTCGGATTCGCGTCCGCGCTGTATCTGTCGGTCATCATTGGCGCCTCGGGCGCGATCTTCGGCCTGCTGCTGGCATACGCGCTCTACTTCCCCGATCGCCTCATCTACATGTACTTCCTCTTTCCCATCAAGGTGAAGTACTTCGTCGCCATCCTGGGCGCGATCGAGCTCTATTCATCGCTGGCCGTCATGAACGGCATCGCGAGCGCCACACACCTTGGCGGCCTGCTCGTCGGCTACCTGTACCTGAGAGGCGCGCGGATCGATCCACTGTCGGAGATCAAGTACCGCCTGCTCAGATGGAAGATCAACCGCGCGCGCCGGAAGTTCGACGTGCACGCGGGCGGTCGGACCGACGACTGGAACCGAAGGGTTCACTGACGGAATCGATTCACTCTTCCGTTAAGTGCGTTTGCTCGAGCCATTCCCGGCGGATTGGGCTGAAGAAATCGAGCTCGAACGTATCTTCCAAGGCTTCGGCCTGGTGCTCGACGCCCGACGGAATGTGCAGGACGTCGCCCTCGCGCACGGTGATCTCTTCGCCGCCGACCAGGAATCTCAGCGCGCCCTGAAGGACGTAGGTCATCTGCTCGCTCTCGTGCGCGTGCATCGGCACGAGACAGCCCCGCTTGACGTAGATCTGCACGATCATCTCGCGATCGCCCGCGACGATTTTTCGCGACAAGAGCTCGGTGACCTTGTCGAGCGCGATCTCGTCCCAGCGATGCAGCCGCACAGCCTTCCCGCCCATGGCCGGGGACGAGGATATCGCATCGGGGCCCGATGCTATAATCCGACCCCGGCATGAACACGCCCGTCGTCAACGGTCGGCCGCGGGCCGAAGGACGCGCGCCGTCGGTCGATCTCCAAGGACTGGATCGCGACGCGTTGCTCGATGTGTATCGCTGCATGGTGCGCTCGCGCAAACTGGACGACAAGGAGATCCAGCTCAAGAACCAGAGCCGAGCGTTCTTCCAGATCAGTGGCGCGGGCCACGAGGCGGTCCTTGTCGCGGCGGGCCTGACGCTCCGGCCCGGCTACGACTGGTTCCACGCCTACTACCGCGATCGCGCGTTGTGCCTGCAGCTCGGCGTGACACCGCTCGAGATGCTGCTCGCGTCGGTTGCCGCGAAATCGGCTCCGTGCAACGGCGGGCGCCAGATGCCCTCGCACTGGGCCAACAAGGCGTTGAACATCGTGGTCGGCTCGAGCGCCACGACCACGCAGCTGCTGCACGCGGTTGGCGCGGCCGAGGCCGGTCTGATCTACAGCCGGGTGACGGGGATTCCGGATCGCGAGTCGAGGTTCCATGATGACGAGATCGTCTACACCTCGCTTGGCGAAGGTTCGACGAGCGAGGGCGAGTTCTGGGAAGCGCTGAATACCGCCTGTACCAGGCGGCTCCCGGTGCTGTTCCTGGTCGAGGACAACGGCTACGCGATCTCCGTTCCAGTCGAAGTCGAGACGGCCGGCGGCGATATCTCGCGGCTCGTACGCGCGTTTCCAGCGCTCCACGTCGACTCGATCGACGGCACCGACTTTCTGGCCAGTCTTCGCGCGATGCGCGAAGCCACCGCGTACGTGCGCGCGCGCAAAGGGCCGGCGCTCGTCCATGCCCACGTCATCCGTCCGTATTCCCATTCGCTCTCGGATGATGAACGGCTGTACAAGACGCCGGCGGAACGGGAGGCCGAGGCCGGGCGCGATCCGATCGTCCGTTTCTCCGAGCTCCTCCGTAAGCACGGCTTCGCCACCGCCGCCGACCTGGCGGCTTCAGCCACCGAGATCGATCGAGAGCTCGACGAGGCGGCGCAGGAGGCGTTGAAAGCGCCGAGGCCCTCGAGAGACACCGCGGCGCTTTTTGTCTACTCGCCTGATGTCGACCCCTCGTCGGCCGCTTTCGAGACGCCCGCATCGCCCGAAGGAAAGCCGGAGACGATCGTCGCCACCATCAACCGCACGCTGAAGGACGAGATGGCACGCGATCCGCGGATTGTGGTGTTTGGCGAGGATGTGGCCGATGCCAGCCGATCCGGCGCGCTGAAGGAAGTCTCGGGGAAAGGCGGCGTCTTCAAAGTGACGCACGGCCTGCAGCGGCTGTACGGCGACGATCGCGTGTTCAACACGCCAATTGCCGAGGCGAACATCATCGGACGCGGCGTGGGCCTGGCGACGCGGGGATTGAAGCCGGTCGTCGAGATTCAGTTCTTCGACTACATCTGGCCGGCGATGATGCAGATCCGCAACGAGATGTCGATGCTGCGGTACCGGTCGGCGAATACTTTTTCATGCCCGATGGTGATTCGCGTGGCGATTGGCGGCTACTTGAGAGGCGGCGGCCCGTACCACAGCCAGTCGGGCGAAAGCATCTTCGCGCACTGCCCGGGCCTCCGAATCGCGTTTCCATCGAACGCGGTCGACGCGGCCGGGCTGTTGCGGACCGCGATTCGCTGCGACGATCCGGTGCTGTTTCTGGAGCACAAGCACCTGTACCGCCAGCCCTACAACAAGGGCGAGTATCCGGGGAAGCATTTCATGGTACCGTTCGGCAAGGCCAGCCTGAAGCGCGACGGCACCAGCCTCGTCGTGGTGACGTGGGGAGCACTGGTGCAGCGGGCGCTCGTCGCCGCGCAACAGGCCGAAAAGCACGGGATCCACGCGGCCGTGCTCGACCTGCGGACGCTCGCGCCATACGACTGGCAGACGATCGCGTCGCTCGTGAAGCGCACCAACCGGGTCGTCGTCGCGCACGAAGATCAGCTCACGTGCGGATTCGGCGCCGAGATCGCGGCGAGAATCGGCGGCGATCTCTTCGAGCACCTCGACGCGCCTCTCCGGCGCGTCGCCGCGCTGGACACGCCCGTCGCCTACTGCCCCGAGCTCGAGGAGGAGATCCTCCCGCAGACCTCCGACATCCTCGAGGCGATTGTTGAAACCGCGAAGTACTGATCGGTAACGGAGTGACCGCGCCCATTCGATCGGCGGCGGTGCTCGGTGCCGGCACGATGGGCGCGCAAATCGCCGCCCACCTCGCCAACGCCGGAGTCGCCGTGCGGCTGCTCGACCTCACCGCCGATGCCGCCCGCCAGGGCCTGAAACGCGCGTCCGCGCTCAGGCCCGATCCGTTCTTCACGATGGATGCCGCGACACGCATCACGACGGGAGGATTCGATCAGGATCTGTCGAGCGTCCGCGATGCCGATTGGATCATCGAAGCCGTTGTCGAGCACGTCGACGTGAAACGAAGCCTCCTCACACGCGTCGACGCGGCACGCCGCCCCGGGAGCGTCGTCAGCTCGAACACGTCGGGCATCTCGATTGGAGGGCTGGCGGAAGGACGAAGCCTCGATTTTCGCCGGCATTGGCTCGGGACCCATTTCTTCAATCCACCGCGCTACCTGAGGCTGTTGGAGATTGTTCCGACCCCGGAAACCGACCAGGCCATCGTGGAGCGCGTGTCGTGGTTCGCCGACCACCGCCTCGGCAAGGGCGTCGTCGTGGCCAAGGACACGCCGAATTTCATCGCGAACCATATCGGACTGTACGGCGTCGTCAAATCGCTCTGCGCGCTCGAGTCCGGCGAGCTCACCATCGAGGAAATCGACGCGATCACGGGGCCGGCGCTGGGCCGGCCCAAGAGCGCCACGTTTCGCACGATGGACATCGCCGGCATCGACGTGCTCGCGCTCGTGGCGCGCAACCTGACCGAGCGGCTGTCTGACGAAGAAGCGCGACGCGCGTTCACGCCACCGGCCCTTGTCTCCCGGCTCATCGAACGCGGATGGATCGGAGAAAAGGCCGGGCAGGGGTTCTATAAGAAGGTCGGCGTCGACATTCTCACCCTCGATCCCGGGAGCCTCGAGTATCGGCCGCGGCAGGCCGCCAGACTCCCCTCGCTCGAAGCCGTCCAATCGATCGCCGACCCGGGCGAGCGTCTGAAGACGCTGTTTCTCGGCAGCGACAAAGTGGGCGCGTTCCTTCGTGCCACGCTCGGACCGATGCTCCTCTACACCGCACAGGTGGCCCCCTCGATCGCGCACTCGATAGACGACGTCGATCGCGCGATGCGGTGGGGTTTTGGCTGGGAGCTCGGACCGTTCGAGATCTGGGACGCCATCGGCGTCGATCGGGTGCTCGACGCAATCAAGCCGCCGGCGCGCCCACCGCTCGTCGAAGAGGTACTTGGCGCCGGGCGACAGACATTTCGAGACGGCGGCCTGCCGCCGGCCGCTCCGGGCCTGCAGATTCTGAAATCCGCGAAGGATCGTCAGCGGATCGTGAGAGCCAATCCCGGCGCAAGCCTCGTGGACCTGGGCGACGGCGTGCTGGCGATCGATCTGCATTCGAAGCTGAATACGATTGGCGGTGACACCGTGCAGATGCTTCGAGCCGGAGTCGAGGAAGCCACCGCCAACTTCGCGGCGCTCCTCGTCTGCACCGACGCTCCAGATTTTTCGGCGGGCGCGAACCTGATGCTCCTCTTGCTCGAGGCGAGGGAAGGCAACTGGGACGAGCTCGACCTCATGGTCCGGGCGTTCCAGGCAGCCACGCTCGGATTGCGTTACGCCGAAGTGCCTGCCGTGAGCTGTCCGGCCGGTCTGGCGCTCGCCGGAGGCTGCGAGATCGTCATACAGGCCGACCGTGTGCAAGCGGCCGCGGAAAGCTATATCGGCCTCGTCGAGGTCGGTGTGGGCCTGATTCCGGCGGGTGGGGGCACGACCGAGATGCTGGCGCGCGCGACGGAGCGCGCGCCCGGCCGCCAGGCCGACCTGCTGCCGTTCGTGCAAACGGTGTTCGAGACCCTCGGGTTCGGCAAGGTGTCGACGAGCGCGCCCCACGCCCGTCAACTGGGCTATCTTCGCGACGTGGACGCGACCACGATGAACCGCGATCGCCTCGTGGCCGACGCCAAGGCGCTGGCGCTCGAGCGCGTCCGCGAAGGCTACCGTCCGCCGGCGCGCCGCACGGCCATCCCCGTCGGCGGCGAAGGCGTCTTGGCCGCGTTGAAGCTCGGCGTGCACCTGGCGTGGCGCGCGGGTCGCATTGGCGATCACGATGCGGTGGTCGGCCGCGCGCTGGCGCGCGTGCTGGCGGGTGGATCGCTCCCGCACCAGACGACGGTCACGGAAGAGTATCTGCTCGACCTGGAACGCGAGGCGTTCCTGCAGCTTTGCGGCGAGCCAAAGACGCTCGAGCGGATACAGTACACGTTGAAGACAGGGAAGATTCTCAGAAACTAGAAAGTTAAAAGTTAAAAGTTAAAAGTTAAGAAATGCAGATCATCGATCGAGGCTGCGGCGAACCGCTCGTCATGATTCCCGGCATCCAGGGCCGCTGGGAGTACATGAGCCCTGCCCTCGACACCCTCGCACGGTCGTTTCGCGTGATCACGTTCGCGCTGGCCGGCGAGCGAACGAGCCGTCGGACGTTCGATCCCGACAAGGGCCTCGACAACTTCGTCGAGCAGATTGATGCGGTGCTCGACGATCGCGGCCTGGTGGGCGCGGCCATGTGCGGGATTTCGTTTGGCGGATTGATTGCACTGCGCTACGCCGCGCGCCGGCCGGAGCGGACCGCGGCCCTGCTGCTCGTCTCGACACCGAGTCCGGCCTTCCGCCTGAAGAGGCGCCATCGGGTCTATGCGCGGGCGCCGTGGCTGTTCGGTCCGGCGTTCCTCGCCGAGATTCCGCGGCGCGTCGGCCCCGAGCTCGAGCGGACGTTTCCCGCCGGCCGTGATCGGCGGCGCTTTTCGTGGGGCCAGATCCGCACCTTCCTGCGCGCGCCGTGGTCGCTCTCGCGGATGGCCGAGCGATCGGCGCTCGTCGGCCGTCCCGATTCGCTCGACGACTGCCGTCTGGTGTCGGCGCCGACGCTGGTGGTCGCGGGCGATCCGGTGCTCGACCGTCTGGTGCCGGCCGACGGCACCTCCGACTACGTGCGCCTCATCGCCGGCGCGCGCGGTGCGCGAATCGACAACAGCGGTCACCTCGGCTACATCACCAGACCCGAGGTGTTTGCCGGAATCGTGCGAGAGTTTCTGGACAGGCCGAACGATGCCGCCGCTTGAGATCCCCGGTCCGGTCGGTACGCTCGAGGCGCTCCTCGACGAACCGGCGTCCGGGCGCGGAGTGAACCGCGACGGCATGGTCGAGGCAGGTCGTCACGAGGGCATTCGTGCGGCGGTCGTGTTCGGGCATCCGCACCCGCGGCACGGCGGCACGATGCACACCAAAGCGGTCTATCAAGCGGCCAAGGCCCTGGCGCGCATCGGCTGCGCGGTCGTACGGTTCAACTTCCGCGGCGTCGGCCGAAGCGCCGGGGCCTGGGACGAAGGCGTCGGCGAGAAGGAAGACCTTCGGGCGGCGCTCGCGTTCGCGCACGAGCGATACGCCGGCGCGCCGCTCTGGGTGGCCGGCATGTCGTTCGGATCGTGGATCGCCCTCACCGCCGGCGCCGAGGACGCGCGCGTGTCCACGCTCATCGGCATCGCGACGGCTGCGTCGCGTTACGATTTCGCGGCGGTGCGCGACTCGGTGAAGCCGAAGTTCTTCGTTCACGGCGAGCGCGACGAAGTCTGTCCACTCAAAGACATGCGCGAGTTCTACGCCGGCGCCGCGGAACCGAAGGAGCTCGTGGTCATCGACGGCGCCGATCACGTGTTCGACGGCAAGTCGGGCGAGGTGGCCGACGCCATCGAAGACCTGTTGGGGGACTGGTGAATACGACGCGGCACGCGCAAGTCAACAGTTGACAGTTCACAGTCAACAGTGCTGTCAACTGTCGACTGTCAACTGTGGACTTTCTGCTGTTGTGGAGAAATGCAATCATGCACGACGCAGTGATCGTTTCCGCCGTTCGGACACCGTCCGGAAAAGCCCCGAACGGCGTGTTCCGCGGGACGCGGCCCGACGAGCTTGCGGCGACCGCCATCGCCGAAGCGCTCGCGCGCGCTCCCGGCATCGACCCCGCGGAGATCGATGACGTCATCCTCGGTTGCGCGATGCCGGAAGCCGAGCAGGGCATGAACGTGGCGCGCATCGCGAGTCTACGTGCCGGCATTCCGGTCGGCGCCTCGGCGGTCACGGTGAATCGCTTCTGTTCTTCGGGACTTCAGGCCATCGCCTACGCGGCCGAACGGGTCATGTCGGGTGGCGCGTCGGCGGTGGTCGCCGGAGGCACCGAATCGATGAGCCTCGTGCCGATGGGCGGGCACAAAATCGCACCGAACCCGACGCTGGTCGATCGGTACCCCGATGTGTATCTGAGCACCGGCCTCGTCGCCGAGAACCACGCGCGCGAATCGAGCATCTCCCGCGACGAGCAGGACGCCTTCGCGCTTCGCAGCCACCAGCGGGCGATTGCCGCGATCGACGCGGGGCGCTTTGCCGACGAGATCGTGCCAATGACCGCGCGGCTGATCGACGGGAACGGCGGCGGCCACCCGCACGCGACCGACGTGATCGTGTCGATAGACGAGGGCCCTCGCCGCGACACCTCGGCCGAGGCGCTCGCGAAGCTCCGGCCCGCGTTCCACGCGCGCGGCTCGGTCACGGCCGGCAACTCGTCGCAAACCAGCGATGGCGCGGCGGCTGTCGTCGTGACCTCCGCCGAGTTGGCACGCGCGCAGGGACTGACACCCCTCGGCCGCTTCGTGGTGTACGCCACGGCCGGCGTCGAGCCCGAGCGTTTCGGCATCGGGCCGGTGCCGGCGATACGGAAGGCGCTGAAGCGGTCGGGCTTGACGCTCGATCAGATGGACCTGGTCGAGCTCAACGAAGCCTTCGCCGCGCAGGTGCTCGCCTGCCTCAAGGAACTGCCGATCGATCCGGACCGCCTGAACGTCAACGGCGGCGCGATCGCGCTCGGTCACCCGCTGGGCTGCACAGGCGCCAAATTGACGACGACGCTCCTGTACGAGATGAAACGCCGGAAGGCCCGCTACGGTTTGGTCACAATGTGCGTCGGCGGCGGGATGGGAGCGGCGGGGATTTTCGAGCGGACTTAGAAAGTTAGAAGTGAAAAGTGAAAAGTGAAAAGTGAAAAGTTAAAAGGACAATACTCATGGCTCCTGCGACCGTCGCACCATCCACCCTCCTTCGTGGCGCCGAGTGGCTGCTGAAGGCCTCCGACGCCGCGGACGTCTTCACACCCGAGCGTCTGACCGACGAGCACCGGCTCATTGGGCAGACGGTGACCGACTTCGTCGACAAGGAAGTCCTGCCGGTGCTCGATCGGCTCGAGACGAAGGACTGGGATCTGGCGCGGGCGCTCGTGAAGCGCTGCGCCGACCTCGGCCTGCTCGGCGTGGACGTGGCCGAAACGTACGGAGGCATGCAGCTCGACAAGGTCACATCGATGATCGTCAGCGAGCGCATGTCGCGCTCGGCCTCGTTTGGCGCCACCTTCGGCGCGCATGCGAACCTGACGATTCTGCCGATGTCGCTCTTCGCCTCCGAGGCACAGAAGCGCAAGTATCTGCCGAAGCTGCTCGCGGGCGAGATCGTCGGCGCCTACTGCTTGAGCGAGCCCGGCTCCGGCTCCGACGCGCTCGGTGCCAAGGCGCGCGCGACACGCCACGCCGACGGCAGCTTCGTGCTCAACGGCGAGAAGATGTGGATTACCAACGGCGGGTTCGCCGACCTCTTCATCGTGTTTGCGAAGGTTGACGGCGAGCACTTCTCCGCGTTTCTCGTCGAGCGCGCGTTCCCAGGCGTGTCGAGCGGCAAGGAAGAGCACAAGATGGGCCTGCACGGCTCGTCGACCACACCCGTCATCCTTCAGGACGTGAAGGTGCCCGCTGAGAACCTGCTCGGCGAAATCGGCAAGGGCCACAAGATCGCGTTCAACGTGCTCAACTTTGCGCGCTTCAAGCTGGGCGCGATGTGCGGCGGCGCGGCCGAGGCGGGCATCGGCGAAGCCGTGCGCTACGCCGCACAGAGAAGACAGTTCGGTCAGGCCATCGCGACCTTCGGCGCGATCAAGCACAAGCTCGGCGAGATGATCGTGCGGGCGTACGCGCTGCACAGCCTGACGTACCGGACGGCCGGCATGATCGACGCGCGCATCGAAGCCACCCCGCACGACGCGGCCGACCAGTCGGTCGCGCTGGCGGCGCTCGAGGAGTACGCCATCGAAGCGTCGATCGCCAAGGTGTTCGGCAGCGAGATGCTCGACTACGTGCTCGACGAGAACATCCAGATTCACGGCGGCAACGGCTACGTGCGCGACTATCCGGCCGAGCGCCACTACCGCGATTCGCGCGTCAATCGCATCTTCGAGGGCACAAACGAGATCAACCGGCTGCTCATTCCGGGCATGCTGGCGCGCCGCGCGGTCAAGGGCGACGTGCCGGTCATCGCGGCGGCCAAAGCGCTGCAGGACGAGCTGCTCGGACCTCCCACGGCGCAACAAGACGACGCCGCGGTGCTCGCCGACGAGCGGCGCGCGGTCGCCGCGTTCAAGAAGGCGGCGCTGATGGTGTTCGGCGTCGCCCTGCAGACCTACGGACAGAAGCTCGGCGACCAGCAGGAAGTGCTGATGCACGTCGCCGACATGCTGATGGACGTGTACGCCGCCGACAGCGTGGTGTTGCGTGCCACGGCGGCTTCGCAGGCGAACATGGCTCGCGCCCCGCTCCACGCCGACGCGGCGCGCGTGTTCGTGAGCGACGCCGCCATGCGCATCGAGGCCTCGGGACGCCAGGCGCTCGCCGCCATGGTGGAAGGCGACACGCTGAGAACCATGCTCGCCGGGCTCAAGCGGTTGTTCAAGATGACACCGGCCAACACGGCCCTGCTGAGACGACGCATTGCGGACCAGGCTGTCGAACGCGGCGGATATCCATTCTAGAAACGGGGGCCGGTTAAGATAGAGCACATGCGCCGCGCATTTCTCGCCGCGCTCCTGATCCTCGCGTCGTCGGCCTGCCGCGTCGAGCCGCCGGGCGAAGAGGACTACGTCCAGCGGATCACCATCGCCCGCGCCGAAAAGGATGCGGCGCTCCAGAAACAATCAGAGCCCGTTCCCGCCGACAAGAAAGCCGAGCTGCTGCCGCTCGAGTACTACCCCATCGACCCGTCGTACAACGTCCCGGCAATCCTCAAACCGCCGAGCGACACCGAGACATTGCAGATGGGGTATTCGGACGGAGCGATCCGCGACGTGCGACGCCTCGGCACGCTCGAGTTCACGGTGAAGGGCCAGCCGTTCAAGCTCACCGCGTACCGGGAAGTCGCCAGCCCGGACGTGAACCACGTCTTCGTGCCGTTCGCCGATCTGACGAGCGGCGTCGACACATATGCGGCCGGGCGCTACATCGACCTGCGCCGCACTGCGACCGGCTACTACGAGCTCGACTTCAACGTGGCCTACACCCCGAGCTGCTACTTCAGCCCGCTCTACTCCTGCCCCGTCACCCCGAAGGAGAATCGCCTGCCGATCGAGATTCAGGCGGGGGAAAAAATCAAGATAAAGTTAGAAGTGAAAAGTTGAAAGTTAAAAGGACACCGGCGAATTTCTCACTTTGACTTTTTTTGACTTTTCACTTTTCACTTTTAACTTTCCATGATCAGAGCTGTGGTCTTCGACTTCGACGGCGTGATCGCCGACAGCGAGCCGCTGCACTTTCGCGCCTACTCGGATGTCCTCATCGCGGCAGGTGTCGCGCTGACGGAAGCCGACTACTACGCCCGCTATCTGGGCTTCGACGATGCGGGCGCGTTCAGAGAGATTGCCGCCGACCGCGGCGTCGTGTGGAACGGGGCGCGCATCGGCGAGCTCGTTCGGCGCAAGGCGGAGCGGATGGAGGAGCTCGAGCGCGGCGCTTCAGTCCTGTTTCCCGGCGCAGAGGCCGCGATCCGCCGGCTCGCCGCCGTGTGTCCGCTGGCGATCGCCTCGGGCGCGCTGCGCGCCGAGATCGTCCGCGTCCTCGAGCGGGAGCGCTTGTCGGCGTACTTCTCAGCGCTCGTGGCCGCGGAAGATGCGTCCGCTGGCAAGCCGGCCCCAGACCCCTACCTGCGCGCGGTCGACCAGCTTCGGCGCTTCGTCGCCGGGCCGCTCGACGCCTCCGAGTGCGTGGCCGTCGAAGACTCGCGTTGGGGCCTCGAATCGGCCAGGGCCGCCGGTCTAAGGACCGTCGCCGTCACCCACACGTATCCGGCCGACCAGCTCGCCGGCATCGCCGACACGGTCATCTCGGGCCTGGGCCGCTTGACGGTGGAATTTCTGAGCAAGTTGGCTTAGACATCTTCTAAAGCCGATATTCATGCGACTGAGGCAGTTGTCGGCTTTAGAATCTGTCTTAGTGCGGCCGCGGAGCGGCCGCCTCTAGTAGCGAAGATTCGCCCGACATCGAGGCACTCTCGCCGGTCTGGGGACGAAGCTTCGCTACCAGGATACGGGTTTTTGAACTTACCGGAGCGATGTCCTAAAAATGCGCGCTTTGACCTGGTTCGAGGGCGTCGGACGCCCAGTCGCTGGTGCATAATTTCTACAGACGTCTTGTTTTGCCCCTTGACCGGCCAGAAGCCCTTCAACCCTGGCCGGGAGCTTCGACCCGCCGATATCTGTAACGGAGGAATTTGATGCGATTCAAGACAGCTGGGCTGTGGCTCGTCGTCGCGCTGCTTCTCACCGCGAGCGTTGCCAGCGCGCAGAGCACCACAGGGACGATTTCCGGCCGCGTGGTTGATACCCAGCAGCTGCCGATCCCCGGCGTGACCGTGAACGCGGAGTCGCCCAACCTTCAGGGCATCCGCACGACCGTCACGTCTGAAAACGGCGACTACATCATCACGTTGCTGCCATCCGGCCTGTACCAGGTGACGTTCGAGCTGAGCGGCTTTCAGCGCGTGGTGCGGACGGTGACGCTCGCCCCGACGCAGGTGCTGCCCGTTGAAGTCGCCATGGGTCCGGCCGCGATCTCCGAGACGGTCGATGTCGTCGGCCGCGCGGCCGATGTACTCACGCAGACGGCGCAGGTCGCGATGAACATCCGCCAGGATCTGGTCGCCACGCTCCCGACGACCCGCGACCTCAACGCGACGATGCTCCTCGCGCCGGGGGTGCACGCGACGGGTCCGAGCGGCAACTACTCCATCGCGGGCTCGATGTCGTTCGAGAATCTGTTCCTGATCAATGGCGTCACGGTGAACGAGAACGTTCGCGGCCAGGCGCTGAACGTGTACATCGAGGACGCGATCCAGGAGACGACCGTCGCCACGGCGGGCATCTCCGCGGAGTACGGGCGTTTCGGCGGTGGCGTCGTGAACATGATCACGAAGTCGGGCGGCAACCTGTTCAGCGGATCGTTCCGCGACACGCTCAACAACGACGATTGGCGCGCGCTCGTTCCCAAGCGCGAAGGTGACTCGTTCGCGAACGACACGAAAGTCGACAAGAACGTTCCGACGTACGAGTACACGTTCGGCGGCCCGATCGTCAGGGACCGACTCTGGTTCTTCACGGCTGGACGACTGCAGACACAAGAGAGTGGCCGTCAGCTCGTGATTACGAACGTTCCGTATACCTACACGGACAAGAGCCGGCGTTTCGAAAGCAACGCCACCTACTCCCTGAATTCAAATCACCGGTTTCAGGGAACGGTCATCAAGGAGTTCCGCGAAGAAGCGAACAGCACGTTCAGCACTGCGGCATCGATGGACTTGAGGAGCGTTCATCCCAGGAAAACGCCGCAGGACCTGTTCACCGTCAATTACACCGGGGTCCTGAGGTCGGACTTCTTCCTCGAGGCCCGCTACTCGCATCGCAACTTCAGCTTCGTCGGGTCGGGTGCGCCGACGACCGATATCGTCGAGGGAACGCTGCTGCTGGACCAGGCGCGGGGAGGGCGCCGATACTGGTCGCCCACCTTCTGCGGCATCTGCACGCCAGAGGATCGAGACAACGAAGACATCTTCGTGAAGGGTTCCTACTTCCGCTCGACGAGCGGCGCGGGCTCGCACAACCTGGTGTTCGGATACGACAACTTCAACGACATCCGGAAGGCCAACAACCACCAGTCCGGCAGCGACTACCGCATCCTCGGTACGACCTCGATTATCACCGGCACCGACATCGCCCCGGTGTTCCTCGGCAACGGCACGACGATCATCCAGTGGAATCCAATCCCGCTCGAAAGCATCGGATCGGACTTCCGGACCCACTCGGTGTTCTTCAGCGACAGTTGGCGCATGAGCAACCGGCTCACGGCCAACCTGGGCGTGCGCTGGGACAAGAACGACGGGAAGAATCAGGCCGGCGAGCTCGTGGCGAAGGACAGCGCGATCAGCCCGCGCGTCGGCATCGTCTGGGATCTCACAGGTGCCGGCGAGTGGTCGGTGACAGCGAGCTTCGCGCGGTACGTGGCGCCTGTTTCCAACAGTGTCGCCGGCCAGTCGTCTGCGGCCGGCAACCCGCAGAACTGGCAATACACCTATCGCGGGCCGGATATCAACGGGGCCGGCGTCGCGACGACCTCGACGCCCAACGCCGTTCGACAGGTGTTCAACTGGTTCGAGGCGGCCGGTGGATGCCGCGCGCAGGACCTCAGCTGCCAGCCGAACCTGCCGACCAACGGCGCGCCGACTATTCCGGGCGTCGCGACACGCATCGGCGATTCGCTGACCACTCCGAACAACATTGAGTATGCGGCCGGCGTGAATCGCCAGTTCGGCGCCCGCGCGGCGGTGCGCGCCGACGTGGTCTTCCGAGATTTCCGTGATTTCTACGTGGCGCGGAGAGACCGGTCGACGGGTCAGGTCACAAACAGCCTCGGCCAGATATTCGATCTTGCGCTCATCGAGAACACGAACGTCTACACGCGGCGGTACTCCGGCCTGACATCGCAGGGCACCTACCGCATCAATGCGAGAACCGACGTTGGCGCCACCTACACCTTGTCGCACGCGTGGGGAAACATCGACGGCGAGAACGTCACGAGCGGGCCGCTCACCGGCGGCGCCCTCTCGTACCCAGAGTACATCGAGGAGCGATGGAACTATCCCGAAGGCGATCTCACGATCGACCAGCGCCACCGCGCGCGGTTGTGGCTGAACTACGGCGTGCCCCGGGTGAACGGCCTGACGCTCAGCCTGCTGCAGTCCGTCACGAGCGGCTCCCCATACGGCGCGGGCGGTATTCAGCAGTCGGGAGCCAGCTCGAACGGCGTCGACCCTCGTCCGTACGTCATCAACCCCGGTTACCGGACGCCGCCGAGCGGGACCGGGACCGCCTATCACTACACGGCCCGCGACGCATTCCGGGCGGAAGGTGAGCGCCGCACGGACTTCGCCGCCAACTACACGTACAACGTCAGTACGGGTGGACGCACGGTTGGGCTGTTCGTGCAGGCTCACGTGATCAACCTGTTCAACCAGTTCCAGCTCTGCGGGTGCGGCGGCACAGTGTTCCAGAACGGCGGCAACGTCGCGTCCACAACGATCGACCAGACGGTGCGGAACAATGTGAATGCGCCTGCGCTGTATCTGCCATTCAATCCGTTCACCGCGACGCCGGTGGAAGGCGTCCACTGGGCAAAAGGTCCGAACTTCGGAAAGGCGCTGAACAGGTTCGCCTACACATCGCCGCGCCAGTTCCGCATCTCGTTTGGCGTGCGGTTCTAAACTAGTCGAGACGGCAGCGCCTGCGGCTATACCCGACCCTTCGACCGTCTCTGGGTCGCCCCCGAGCGCCGTCGAGAGGCGAGCCGCGGCTGAAGCAGCGCTGCGGCGACCCTTCGACAAGCTCAGGGTCGACCTGAGCAAGGTCGAAGGTCGAGGCATCAGCGTCAGAACGCGCCGGGGGTGCCGCCTTCGCGCCTCCGGCGCTTCGGCGAGCCTCGCCGAAGCTCGCGTGTGTTGCCGGCGAGCGGAGGCGTGGGGCCCCGGCGCCAGATCCGTCTCGTGTTTTCGTGGCCGTGTTTCCGCGGCCCACGCATCCGACGTCCTTTTCGTGCTTTCGTGTCTTCGTGGCTCTTCTTCGTGCCTTCGTGTCTTCGTGGCTCTTTTTCGTGCTTTCGTGTTTTCGTGGCCAACGTTGTATCCTTCATTCAGTTGATTTCCGAACAGCTGGTCCTCAGCTTCACGCGCGTAGCGCTCAGCCCCGATCCCGATCTGGCGGTGGCGGCGCTGATGATCGCCCGGGTGGAATACCCGAAGCTCGACGCGGGCCCCTATCTCGACCTGCTCGATGCGCTCGGCCGGGAAGCGGCGGGCCGTGTAGCGGCGGCGCGGCCGGTGGCCGCCGCCGACGCGCCGTCCTACGTCGATCCCGATGTCTACGCAAGGGTGACAGCCCTGAACGATTTCCTGTTCAAGGAGCAGAGGTTCGTCGGCAACGACGTGCAGTACGAGGACCCGCGCAACAGCTTCCTGAACGAAGTGCTCGATCGCCGGACTGGCATCCCCGTCACGCTCGCACTGGTGTACATGGAAGTCGCGCGGCGGGCGGGCGTCGTGGTCGAAGGCGTGAACATGCCGGGTCATTTTCTGGTGCGCTGCCCGGCGCGGCGCGGTGCGTCGTTTACTGAAGGGGCCGGCGCGATCGCCGGCGACCTCATCGTCGACGCCCACCACGGCGCGTTCTTGACTGAAGACGCCTGCCGGGAGCTCCAGCGCCGCCACGAGGGCGACGAGGCGGTGTGGGACGTGCACGTGCTCGGCCACGCGACCAAGCCGCAGATTCTGGCGCGGATGCTGCTCAACCTGAAACGCGCCTACGTCCGGATGTATTCGTTTCCGCAGGCCAGAGATATCACCGAGCTCCTGCTGGCGGTCGATCCCTCGGCGGTCAACGAGCTCCGCGACCGCGGGCTGCTCGCCTATCACCTGAACGATTTTTCAGGCGCGCTTCGGGACCTGCAGCGCTACCTGCAGCTGGCCCCCAAAGGCGACCTGGACGGCGACGAGCGAGATGAGCAGGCCCAGATTTGGGAGCACGTCAAGTCGCTCCGCAGGCGGGTCGCGTCGCTCAATTGAGATTTCAGAGTTCAGAGGGCGTGTAGTGCAGGACTTCAGTCCTGCCTACCACGGAGGCCACGGACACAAACGGAGGGCACAGAAACCTTTTCTGGTACGTAGCCGTGTCCTCTGTTCGTCTCCGTAACCTCCGTGGTAGAGCTTTCACTTCAGGTTACCGATTTCCTCGTACAGAATCGCCGACGCAATGATCCCGTTGTGGAAGTTCCCGACGTCGAGCTTCTCGTTCGGCGCGTGCGCGTTCTCGTCGGGCAGCCCGACGCCGAACAGCACCGACGGCAGCCCCAGCTCTTCCTGAAACGTCGACACGACCGGGATCGACCCGCCTTCCCGGGTGAAGACGGGCGCTCGTCCAAATCCTTTCTCGATCGCGCGGCCCGCCGCCTGCACGTACGGGTTGTCGAACGACGTCATCCAGGGCTTCCCGCCGTGCATGCGGGTGACCTTGAGCTCGACCGTTTTCGGCGCGAGATCCTCGATGTGCTGCTGGAAGAGCGCGGCGATCTTGTTCGGCTCCTGGTTCGGCACGAGGCGCATGCTGATCTTGGCCATGGCCACGGCCGGGAGCACGGTCTTGGCACCCTCGCCGGTGAACCCGGAGAGCAGCCCGTTGACCTCGAAGGTCGGTCTGGCCCACGTGCGCTCGAGCGTTGTGTAGCCGGTCTCGCCGAAGAGCTTGGGAATGCCGAAATCCTTCTTGTACTTGCGCTCGTTGAACGGCAGCGTCGCCCACGCCTGGCGCTCGGCGTCGGTCAGCGCCACGACATCGTCGTAGAAACCGGGAATCTTGATGCGGCCGCTCCTGTCCTTCAACTGGGCAATCATCTGCGCGAGCACGAACGCCGGGTTGGCGACGGCGCCGCCAAACGAGCCGGAATGCAGGTCGGTGCCGCTGCCGCGCAGATCCAGCTGGAAATAGACCAGACCCCGCAGGCCGTAGCAGATCGAGGGAACGCCGCGCGCGAACATCCCCGAGTCCGAGATGACGACGACGTCGGCCTCGAGCTCGGCCTTGTGGGAGCGAACGAAATCGTCGAGGTGCTCGCTGCCGACTTCCTCCTCGCCCTCGATCATGAACTTGATGTTGACCGGCAGGCGACCGTTCTGCTTCATGTGCGCTTCAACGGCCTTCATGTGCATGAAGATCTGGCCCTTGTCGTCTGCCGCGCCGCGCGCGTAGATTTCCCCGTCGCGAACGGTCGCCTCGAAAGGCGGCGATTCCCACAGATTGAGCGGATCGACCGGCTGCACGTCGTAGTGGCCATAGAAGAGAATCGTCGGAGCGCCCGCCGCGCCCAGCCAGTCGCCGTACACCACGGGATTGCCCGGCGTGTCGACGAGCTTCACGTTCTGCAGGCCGATGCGGCCCATCTCGCCAGCGCACCATTCGGCGCACCGCTTGACGTCGGCGGCGTGCTCGGGCAGCGCGCTGATGCTGGGAATGGCCAGCAGCGTCTTGAGCTCCTCCAGATAGCGATCACGGTTGACGTTGATGAAATCGATGACCTTGTCCATCAGATGCTCCACCGGCCGTTTTGTTCGAACGCCGTTCTCTCCGCCTGGAGTTTTTCGAGATGCGCGCGGACGTTCTCCCGCGCCGCCGGCATGAGCGCCGGTGCGAGTCCATCATAGATGCTTTCCGCGATCGCCTGCACGGTCTCGCTGCCCGAAGCGAGCGCCGCGAGGACCTGCCGCTCGCGCTCGAGGCGATGCTCGACGTAGTGCGTGAGGAGACGGGCGGGATCGACCACCTCCGGTCCGTGAGCCGGGAGAAGTCTGAGGGGAGACAGGGCACGAATGCGCTCGAGCGCAGCCAGGTACCGTGTCAGGTTCCCGCCCCGGCTCGCCTGAATCATCACGCTGCTGCCTTGGACGACGAGATCGCCGGTGAAAGCCGTGCGGCTGGACGCGTGCCAGAACGCGACGTGATCGGGCGAGTGTCCAGGCGTGTGCAGCGCGATCAGGCGCTCGCCTCCGGCGTCGAATTCGTCGGCGTCCTCGATCGGCTCCCAAGCGACTCCGTACTGACGATCCTCCTCGGGCCAGGGTGTCTTGTGGAAGCGCGCCGAGGCGTGGCGGGCCGCCAGCGCGGGCGCGCCGGAGGCGTGATCGGGATGCGCGTGGGTCACGAGCACGTGGTCGAGCGCGGCTCGCCGGTCCGCCAGCCGGCGCCCGAGCTCCTCGAGGTGGCGTGGATCGCCGACGCCGGCATCGATCAGCGCGCTCTCGCCTCCCGCGCCGATGAGGAGATAGGTGTTGTTGCCCTGCCCCGTCATGGGGCTGGGGTTGCGGGCTTCGAGGAGGAGCGGCTCAAACACTGCTGGAGAAGTTAACAGTTAACAGTCCACAGTTGACAGTCTGTTGGCTGACGGCTGTGCTGATAGCTCATGGCCGCACTGTCAACTGTTAACGGTGAACTGTCAACTTCAGAAACTGTACCGCAGCGACAGCCCGACGTGCGAGTTCCTGCGGTACTGTCCGAGAAAGTCGTCCGGCTCCCCTCGAATGAGCGCACCGGTGAGCGTCGCGCGCCAATGCTGCCCT
>MEKT01000192.1 GCA_001767435.1 Acidobacteria bacterium RIFCSPLOWO2_02_FULL_65_29
GGCCTGGTCCGTCGCCAACAGCTCGAAACCATCAAGGTGAGCACTCGCGCTCGCCAACGAATCATGAGAGTCCTGAGGCAGGTACCCTAGAAGCCGCGACTTTCCTAACCCGGAACAACAACGCGGTTTCACGCAATGTATCAATTGCCATGTTTCGGCATTTGGGCGACGAGGAGATCCAAGAACCCCCGCGGGTTCACGATGCGGATGCCATCGTACTCCTTCAGGTCGAGCAGGTCTGAATCTCCGGCAACCACGAACCCAGCGCGGCCCTCAATCGCCGCCGCAATGTACTTGTCATCGTCAGGGTCTGTGCTCACGCCCCCGAATTCGCGCTCCCCGGCGACGAGGTGAGACAGGACGACGATGTCCTCGAACCAGAGTTCCGCGTCAAGTCCCGACCGAATGTACTTGCGCACCTTTGGATAGTTGAGCGCTCGTAGAACTTCCTCCACGATCGCCTGCGACATGACAATCTCGAAGGCTCCGCCGCGCAGAAATCTCGCGATGATCTGTCCCGGAGGCCCCTCCGGCCGCACGGCTGCGCTGATGTAGACGTTCGCGTCGAGGACGGCGCGAATCACAGGCTACTTCGTCTTGCGTCGGGACTTTGGGGAGCTACGAGCCCACCGTTTCGCGTCGGCCGCGAGCTCCGAAGCCTGGGCGTCGGTCAGAGCGCTAGGCTGCTGTTGATCCATGAACTCAAGGCCGTGTCGGCGGGCAAACCGTCGCATCTGCTCAAGTCGCTCGACGGGCACCAGGGCTGCCAGCGGCTTCCCCTTCCGCTCGATGATGAATTCGTCATGCCGGAGGGCGACCCGGTTCAGCATGTCTCCAATTCGTTGACGGACGTCCATCGTTGAAACTTTGTCGATCACTGACACACTCCAGCAAGTATAATAGTTGCTCTACATGCTAAACACAAGGGCGTGGGCCAAACGGCTACATCTCGCGTGCATCGACGAGTCGAGATCGAGTCAGAACGCCGATCGAATAGCAAACATTGACGCGCGGCTCGCGGCTAACCCCTCAAGCTGCGTGAACAGGACGGTCGACAAGACACGGCGCTCGGCTGGCGAGAATCAGGAGGATCGCCGACAATGGAGTTTCGGGGAGGATGAACAGATGCCGCAGCTCACTCGCATCACGCGTGACCCCCGTGTCATGGGCGGCAAGCCGTGTATCCGGGGCATGCGTGTGACTGTGGGAACTGTCGTCGGACTGGTCGCCGCCGGGCGGACGCGGGAAGAGATTCTGCGTGAGTATCCGTACCTGGAGGCCGAGGACATTGCCCAAGCGCTGTCCTACGCCGCGTGGCGGGCCGAGGAGGTCGAGGTTCCTCTGAGCCGCCCGTGAAGCTGCTCGTAGACATGAACCTGTCGCCAAGCTGGATCGAGCGGCTGGCGCATCACGGGTTCGAGGCTGTCCATTGGTCGACGATCGGTGCTGCAACCGCACCGGACGTCGAGATCGTGACGTGGGCGAACGAGCACGAGTTCGTTCTCTCATCACCAACGACCTCGACTTCTCGGCAATCCTCGCGGCCGGCGCCGCTAATGGGCCGAGCGTCGTGCAAATCCGAACCCAGGACCTGCTCTCGGATATCGTCGTCAACACCGTCGCCCAGGCACTCGAAGCGCACCGCAAGGACATCGAGCGAGGCGCGCTCCTGTCGATCGACGAGGCTGGGACCCGCGTCAGAGTGCTGCCTCTCCGGCGACCGCACGATCTGCCGTAGCACCCATCGGGCGGAGTGTCACACGCCTCCCTTCCCTCTTTCCCTGGTTGCGCTCGTCTGGGATCCATAGGGGAACAGGGTGTGTTCCTCCTCGTAGACCATGCCTTCGCCTTGGTGCACGTGAGCTGGTGCTGAAGCTCAGGACTGAGCGCCGCAGGGTCCGCCGTGTCGGCGAGTGCAAGGCGAAGTCGGCTGTCCTTGTATTTGACCTCTTGAAGTAGGCTGCGACGGACGTCGAACCCCAAACAGATTCCTTTGTGCCTGTCGGCGTAGTGGCTCCACATCACGGAGCTTGACCAGTCGGCGCCAAAGCACAGCAGTCCCTGTGAGGCGTTGACGGCTGCGCGGAACTGTTTGGAGGCCTTTCGTGCAGCTTGCTTGTGGCGATTCATCGCGAGGAGTTCGAACGGGTCGTTGAGGTCTTCGAACCGGGAGATCTTGAGGCGTTGATCGTCGATCGCCACGAGCGCCCACTTGCCTTGCATCATGTGGTAGAGGCGCCGGAACGCCTTCGTCGGAGGCGGAGTGATCGTCGCGCTGGCCATACCCTTGCGATAGCCGAAGGCGATCCATTGAGCGGCCAGTTCCTTTTGCGTAGCCATCGCTGGAAGAGTCTAGCAAGCCACGACCACACAGGCTCAAGCCGCCAAGGGAGACTCCTGAAGCCATGGTATGCGCCGGACCTTCCCGGTCCTGGTCGGCGGGCACCGCCGATTGGCAGGAGGAGCGTATACTTGAGCGAGGCCGATCATGCCCACCAAGAGCATCGCCGTTCCGGATGCCGTCTACGAGCGCGTGCAGCAGATTGCCGCCGCAGAGGGCACGACTGTCGATCAGCTCGCGACCAAGGCAATCGAGCGGGATCTCGCCCGTCGTTGGCTTGACCGCATTGGGGGCGAGGGCGATCGGCGCCGCGGCGACATGAGCGACGCTGAGGTCGAAGCTGTCGTCGAGCAGGCCGTCCAGGAGTCCCGCACTCGTTCGTGAAGCGCGTCGTCGCTGACACCAACGTCCTTGTCAGCGCACTGCAGTTCGGAGGCAGGCCGAGAGATCTCCTCGACCTCGCCACCGATGGTCAGATCGACCTTGCCATCTCCGAAGCCATCATCGCGGAGACCCTTCGCGTACTCAGGGACAAGTTCGACCGCCCGCCCGAGTGGATTGCTGAAGCCGACGGGCAGTTGCGTGTTATAACCCGAATCGTCCAGCCGACCGAGGGCATCCAGGCGATCGAAGCTGACCCTACGGACGACCGGATTCTCGAGTGCGCGGTTGCTGCAGAAGCAGAGCTGATCGTCAGCGGCGACAGCCACCTTCTCAACCTCGGTAGCTTTCGAGGAATTTCGATCCAACGGGTCGCCAAACCTGCGGCCAGCGACGTGGTCGCTCACGCCACGTTGCCTCTGCCTCAGCCGAAGCGGCAGAAATCGACGGCGGCGGTGAACGCGTGCGGTTCAGCGTGGTGCTCGTCGGCCGTCGCGCAGAGATTGTGCGGCTCGCGACTCGCGCGCTCAAGGCGCTCCGCGCTGCAGCGGTTCCGCTCCGCCCGCGCTGCGCGCGGCTCACGGCCTTGACCGCGCGAGCCGCGACCCGTTCCCTGGCAACTATCGACGGCCAGCACGGAAGTGCTTGACGACGGTCGGCGGCGGCGCTACTGTCGGATCATCTTCGCCGGCTGCAGTTCGCAGCCCCCTCCACATCGCCCGATCTGGAGCACGTTCGAATCGGCGGTCTCAGGCCACCGTTCGTTCCCCACTTCTCAATCCACTCCCTGCTCGATCGATTCAATGAGGTGCAAGAGGTGAAAGTCGCCATTTACGCGCGCTACTCCTCGGACAACCAGCGGGACGCGTCCATCGCCGATCAACTCCGCGTGTGCCGCGCCTACGCCGAACGACAGGGTTGGACGACATGCGAGGAGTACACGGACCACGCGGTGTCCGGTGCGACGCTGCTGCGCGCAGGCTTCCAGGCGCTGATGCGCGATGCGCTGAACCGTCGGTTCGACGTCGTGCTCGCAGAGGCCCTGGACCGCTTCAGCCGCGACCAGGAGGACACAGCTGGCCTGTTCAAGCGCCTCACTTTCGCGGGCGTGAACAACGTCACGCTCGCCGAGGGCGACATCACACACCTCCACGTCGGCCTGAAGGGCACGATGAACGCGCTCTTCCTGAAAGACCTGGCCGACAGAACACGACGCGGACTGCGCGGCCGAGTCGAACTCGGGAAGTCTGGAGGCGGCCTCTGCTACGGCTACAAGGTGACGCGCCCCACGCAGAACGGAGAGGTCACGACAGGTGATCGCGAGATCGTGCCGCCGGAAGCCGAGGTGATCGGTCGAATCTTCCGTGACTACGCCGCCGGTGTGTCGCCCAAGGCACTGGCGAAGCGGCTGAACGCGGAACACTGTCCCGGGCCTGGTGGCAAGCCCTGGAATCCGAGCACGATTCACGGCAACCCGGCTCGCGGCACGGGCATCCTGAACAACGAGCTCTACATCGGCCGGCTCGTGTGGAACCGTCTGCGCTACGTGAAGGATCCGGACACAGGGAAACGCGTTTCGCGGCCCAATCCATCCTCGGCCTGGGTGACGACAGCAGTTCCACAACTGCGCATCGTTGACGACGAGCTGTGGGAACAGGTGAAGGCGCGGCAAGTCGAGATGCGCCGCGTGACGTCGAACGGCGATCCGAGTCGGTTCAACCAGGCACGGCGCCCAAAGTTCCTCTTCTCCGGTCTGACGAAGTGCGCCGAGTGCGGCGGCGGGTATGTCATGTACTGGCGCGACCGCCTCGCGTGCTTCGGCGCGCGTTCGCGGGGCACGTGTAGCAATCGCTTGACGATCAGCCGCCAGGAGGTGGAGGAGCGAGTTCTCGTCGCGCTGCGCGACAAGCTGATGCGCCGCGACCTGTTCGAGGACTTCTGCCGTGAGTACGTCCGGGAACTGAACCGCCTGCGGATGGAGCATCGCGCGAGCTTGTCGCACGGTCGCCAGGAGCTCGCGTCCGTCGAACGCGAGATCCGGAAGCTCATTCAGGCCATCAAGGACGGCATCTCGGCGTTGTCGATCAAGGACCAGCTCCTATCGCTCGAAGCCAGGAAGGCGGAACTTCAGTCTCGCCTCAACGCACCAGAGATGCCGGAGCTCCTGCATCCCCGAATGGCCGACGTCTATCGCGAGAAGGTCAGCAGCCTTTCTCTTGCGCTGGAGAGCGAGGAGAGCCGCACAGGAGCAGTGGAGGCCATCCGCGCGCTGATCGACGCGATCCTGCTCGAGCCCGACGGCGAACGCCTGAAAATCACGCTGAAGGGCGACCTAGCGGGGATGCTGAGCGCGGCCAGAGACACAAAGAGGT
>MEKT01000193.1 GCA_001767435.1 Acidobacteria bacterium RIFCSPLOWO2_02_FULL_65_29
GAGCTTCGGCGGTCCGCCGAAGCCAGGGGCGAAGGCGGAAGGACCCGGCCGACGTACGAAGAGCTCGCTGCCTGCGCATCTCGGGCGTGTCCTCGCTCGACTCACGAGCGCGCGCGCGACGGGACGGTTTGGCGCGGCGGAGGGAGATTCGGTGATGGAACGGCTCTCGCGCGAGCTCGACCAGGCGCGGGCGTCGGCGGGAGGCGTGCGGGGCGATGCGCGCCGGGCGCTGCTCGATCGGTTGTCGGCGATCGACTCGGATCTCGGCGCCCTCGCGCTGGCGTCGATCGATGCAGACGAGCGCGGCCGGTTCGAGCGCGATGCCGACGAAGAGCTCGCCAGCTTTCGCGATCGCCTTGCGCCGGAGGCGTACGGCCGCGCGAAGGCGGCGGTGATCGATCGCCTGGCCCGGGCACACGTCGGGCTTCCGCATGTGTCGTTGTTTTAACTACTAAACCCACGGCTCGCGACTCTTGGGTTGAGGCGATGCTTCGCGGATCTGAGACCGCGTCTCAATCTCACGTTTCGAGATGCCGTTCGCCGATGGTAGTCTTGCAGTTCACCACGGGCTGCTTGCCGGGCCGCCGTCCGCGCATCGTGTCCGCATGACCATCGCCTCACACGCCGAAGCATCCGGGACGCTGGCAGCAGTCCGCCGCTGGCTGCTCGCCACGCTGCTCGTCGGAACGATCGGCATGGAAGGCGAGCTGCTGCTGATCGGTCATTTCGAGGAATGGGTGCAGCTCACACCGGTCGTGCTGCTGGCGCTCGGAGCGCTGGCGCTGGTGTGGCACGCGGCGGCGCCGCGGGCGGCGACGGTGCACGCCGTCCGTTCGGTCATGGCGCTGTTTGTCGTGAGCGGCGCCTTCGGTGTGGTGCTGCACTATCGCGGCAACGTGGAGTTCGAGCTGGAGATGTATCCGACGATGTCGGGTCTCGAGCTCGTCGAGAAGACGCTCACGGGCGCGACGCCCGTGCTGGCGCCGGGCTCGATGGCGCTGCTCGGCCTCGTCGGGCTGACGCAGACGCTCCGGCACCCGGCGCTAGCAGCCCGTGGTGACAGTCTGGCGTCGCACTGAGACGGGTGAGGCGCCCCACCGGCAAGGCGCGACGCGAGCATACCGGGAGTATGTGAGCGAGGAGCAACGCAGCCGGCGGGGATGCATCGCCCGTCGAATGCAGCCAGACTGTCACTACGGGCTGCGAAGGGCTGGCGGGTCACCGAGATGAGCAGGAGGAGAGTATGAAACGACGATCTGCGATCACGCTTGTGGCGCTTGCGGCCGCCTTCTATTCAGCCGCGCCTCTCGACGCGCAGGTCGGCAAGGCCGTGACCATTGTGGACGCGAACATGGCCACCGACAAGGAGCTCGCGGCTCTTCCCGGGCTGACGCCGGCGCTCGTGAAGAGCATCATGGAAAGGCGACCCTTTCCGAGCATCACGGAGCTCGACGCGCTCCTGGGCGGCCTCCTCGGTCGGCCGCAAATCACCGATCTGTACGGACGGCTGTTCGTGCATCTCAACCTGAACACCGCCACGCGCGAGCAGATTCTTCTCATTCCCAACGCTGGCGCACGCATGGTCCGGGAGTTTCTGGAGTACCGGCCTTACAAAGCGCTCGCCCAGTTCCATCGCGAGATCGGCAAGTACGTCGACGAAAAAGAGCTCGCGCGGCTCGAGCAGTACGTGTTCGTGCCCATCGAGCTGAACACCGCGAGCGACGCCGACATTCTCTCGATTCCCGGACTGGGCGCGCGAATGCTGCGCGAGTTCAAGGAATACCGACCCTACAAGGAAATCGCCCAGTTCCGCCGCGAGATGGGCAAGTACGTGAGCAAGGAAGAAGTCGCCCGACTCGAGCGATACGTCGTCATCAACTGACGCGCGGGCGATTGTGGCAGACCGATCCCCTCGAGCGATGCGGACGCTCGTCGCGGCGCTGTTGATGACGTTGGTCCTCCTCGCTGGGGACGCGAGCCTGCGCGCGCAGACGGCCTCCAGGTTCGCGTCGATGAGCGGCGAGCAGGCGTACGACGCGGCCTGCGCCGCCTGCCACGGCACGGACGGTCGCGGCAACCCGAAAAGCGTCGTAGGCTTCGACGTCCCCCTGCCCGATTTCACGGACTGCACGTTCTCGACGCCGGAGCCCGACGGCGACTGGGGCTCCGTGATCCACTTAGGCGGCCCGGCTCGCGCCTTCAGCCGCGTGATGCCCGCGTTTGGCGAGGCGTTGTCCGACGAGGACATCGACAAGCTGGTTGGGTACCTGCGCGGCTTCTGCACGGACCCGTCCTGGCCGCTCGGCGATCTCAATCTGCCTCGCCCGCTCGTCACCGAAAAGGCGTTTCCCGAGAACGAAACCGTCATTTCCATGGCGATCGCCCACGGAGACGAAGCGTCGGTCGCGACCGACGTGGTTTACGAACGCCGCCTGGGCAAGCGCAGCCAGTTCGAGCTGGCCGTGCCGGTCGAGCTGCAGAAAGGCGCAGGGGGCACCTGGCAGCGTGGGCTGGGCGATGTCGTGTTCGCGGTGAAACACGCGTTGTTTCACAGTCGGCCAGCCGGATCCATTCTGAGCGTCGGCGTCGAGGCGGTGTTTCCCACGGGTAAGGAAACGGAACGATTCGGCAAAGGCGTCAACCTCTTCGAGCCGTTCGTGGCGTTTGGCCAGATGCTGCCGTCGGATGGGTTCCTCCATCTCCATTCGGGTGTCGAGCTGCCGGCCGATACCGACAAGTCCTCGAAGGAAGCCTTCTGGCGCATGGCCATCGGCAAGAGTTTCATGGAGAACGGCGGTCTGGGACGCGCGTGGACACCGATGGTCGAGCTCGTCGGGGCGAAGGAGCTCGTCGACGAGGAGGACGCGCAGTGGGACATCGTGCCGCAGATGCAGATCACGCTCAGTAAGCGCCAGCACATCATGATCAACGCGGGCCTTCGGATCCCGTTGACCAGCCGAGCCGAGCGACACGTTCAGGTGCTGACCTACTTTCTGTGGGACTGGTTCGACGGCGGGCTGTTCGATGGCTGGCGTTAACAGCCGATATTCTCGGTCGTCGCGCCTTGCCGGCCGGGCGCATCGCCGCTCTCGGTGCGACGATGGACTTGCGCCACGGGCTGTTAACCGACTCATGCCGGCGCGGCTACTGCTGTCGCTCTGCTCCGGTCTCTGGCTCCTCGCCCTGGTCGTCGGCACGCGAGCGCAGTCGCCGGCGCCGGCCGGCGCCGCGGCCCGAGGCGAGGCTGTGCACTTCGAAACCTCCGACAACTGCCTCGCATGCCACAACAGCCTGATCACGCCGGCGGGAGAAGACGTGTCGATCGGCGCGTCGTGGCGCGGATCGATGATGGCGAACTCGTCGCGCGATCCGTACTGGCAGGCGTCGGTCCGGCGCGAAACGATCGATCACCCGTCGGCGACGAGCGAGATCGAAGACGAGTGCTCGATCTGCCATATGCCCATGGCGCGAACGATGGCCCACGCCAACGGGCGCCACGGCGAGATCTTCGCTCGGCTGCCGGTTGGCGCGCGAGACGTCGAGGACGATCGCCTAGCGGCGGACGGCGTGTCCTGCATGCTCTGCCATCAAATCGCGCAGGATCGCCTGGGCACGCGCGAAAGCTTCACGGGCGGCTACGTGGTGAAGCCGGCGCCGCCGGGTGGGGGGGCGGGTATGTTCGGGCCCTTCTCCGTCGACGCGGCCAGATCGTCGGTGATGCATTCGGCGACCGGCGTCAAACCGACCGAGTCGGCACATATCCAGCAATCGGAGCTGTGCGCCACGTGCCATACGCTCTACACGAGCGCGCTCGGGCAAAGCGGCCAGGCCATCGGATCGCTGCCCGAGCAGGTGCCGTATCTCGAATGGCGGCACAGCGCGTTTCGCGAGGAGCGTAGCTGCCAGTCGTGCCACATGCCGGAGGTCGCCGAACCGATGCGGGTCTCCTCGGTGTTGGGTGAGCCGCGCGAAGGCTTCAGCCGCCATTCATTCGTCGGCGGCAACTTCTTCATGCTGCGCATGCTGAATCGCTATCGGCGCGAGCTCGGCGTGCAGGCCCTCCCAAGCGAGCTCGAGTCGTCTTCGCGCGCGACCCTGGCGCAGCTGCAGGCGGACACGGCCGGCGTGACCATCGTCGGCGCTTCGGCGAGCGGCGGGGTGCTGAGCGTCGACGTCGCCGTACGCAATCTCACTGGCCACAAGCTCCCCACCGGGTACCCGGCGCGGCGCGCGTGGCTGCACGTCACCGTACGCGACCGATCCGGGCGAGCCGTGTTCGAGTCTGGCGCCGTCAGCGCAACCGGGGCGATCCAGGGCAACGACAACGACGCCGACCTCACGCGGTACGAAGCGCACTACGAGGTGATCCGCGCCGGAGACGACGTGCAGATCTACGAGTCGGTGATGGTCGACCAGGCGGGCGTGCCCACGACTGGCCTGCTCTTCGGCGTCTCGTTCGTCAAGGACAACCGGTTGCTGCCTCGGGGCTTCGACAAGGCGACGGCCGAGGCCGACATCGCCGTGCGCGGCGATGCGCGCGGCGACGCGAATTTCGGCGCCGACGGCGACCGTGTGCGCTACGAGGTGGACGTCGCCGGCGCCGCGGGCCCGTTCCAGGTGGAGGTCGAGCTGCGCTACCAGCCGATCTCGTATCGCTGGGCGCAGAATCTGAAGCGCTACGACGCACCGGAGCCTCAGCGCTTCGTCTCGTACTACGACGCGATGGCGGGGCAGTCCTCGACGGTGGTGGCGCGGGCGGCGGCGCGCGTCGAGTAAACGGAAGGTGCTCGTCCCCGGGCAGCTCGTCCCTCTCTCGATAGAAAAGCCCGCGGCCGGCGGCCCGATGATCGCGCGGGTCGACGGCCAGATCGTGCTGGTGGCCGGCGCGATTCCCGGCGAGCGGGTGACGGCGCGCATCGATCGGATAGGGAAGGGCGTGGCGTACGCCCAGACGATGACGGTCGACGAGCCGTCGCCCGATCGCCGGACGCCATTCACCGATCCACTCTGTGGCGGCTGCGCGTACGCGCACGTCGCGTACGCCAGGCAGCTCGAGATCAAAGCGCAGGTCGTCGCCGATGCCTTCGCCCGGATCGGACGGATCGAGCTGCCGTCCGCGGTCCGCGTCGCGCCCTCGCCCGACGAGGGCTATCGAATGCGGGCACGCCTGCACCTTCGTGATGGGCACATCGGGTTCTTTCGCGAGGGCACCCACGAGATATGCGACGCGCGAGCCACGCGACAGCTGTTGCCTGCCACCTCGGATGTCCTCGATCGGCTGGCGGGCGGCTTGCGCTCGACGGACATCGACGCGGTCCGCGAGCTCGAAGTGTCCGAGAACGTGGACGCGTCGGATCGCGTGATTCATCTGACGACCACTGCGCCTGTCGAGCCCGCATCGCTGACGTCGCTTGCGAGAGTCGACGGCCTCACGGGGCTTTCGATCAGTCACCAGTCGCCAGTCAGCGGTCGCCAAACAGCAGGCAGGATCGGCCAGCCTCCTGTAGAGCAGGACTTCAGTCCTGCTCGCTCGGCGGCGCCGGCCTTCAGTCGGCCTTCACGTATCGCGCAGGACTTCGGTCGGCCCGCACCTGTCGTGCAGGACTTCAGTCCTGCGCGCTCCGATGTGATCGCTGGCAGTCCGTATGTCACCGATGTGCTGTCGATCAATGGCCACGCCGTTACGCTGCGGCGCCACGTGCTCGCGTTCTTTCAGGCCAACCGATTTCTGCTCCACGATCTGGTGGCCCACGTGTCGGAGCGAATCGAGCAGGGGAGCAGTGTCGTCGACCTCTATGCCGGCGTCGGGGTGTTTGCCGTGACGGCGGCGATGGTTCGGGGCGCCCGTGTGATCGCGGTGGAGGGCGACCGCGTCGCGGCCCGTGATCTGGACGCCAACGCGGCCGCGGCGGAGGGGGCGGTAGAGACGGTCCATCAGGCTGTCGAAGCGTTCACGGTCGGCGCCCGCCCGCGGCCCGATACGCTCATCGTCGATCCGCCACGAACCGGGATGTCGAAGGAAGCGCTGGAAGGTGCCATTCGACTCGGCGCGACGCAGGTCCTCTATGTGTCGTGCGACGTCGCGACGCTTGCCCGGGATTCGAGGCGCCTGGTCGACGCCGGCTACCGCCTCACGCGGATCCACGCGTTCGACCTGTTTCCGAATACTCCACATGTGGAGACCGTCGTGGAATTTGAGAATTTGAGGATTTGAGGATTTGAGAATTTGAGGATTTGAGGATTTGAGGAATTGAGGATTTTGCGAGAATTTGAGGAATTTGGTCCGACGTGCGGCGCCTGGCTCAGAATCGTCACATTGCGCCAAATCCTCACATTCTCAAATCCTCACATCCTCAAATTCGGGGTTCTTGTCGCCCGGCCGCTTCGAGGAACCCTTCGAAGAGCGGCCGGAATTCACCCGTGCGCCAGAAGTTCTCCGGGTGCCATTGGATGCCGAGGCAGAATGGCGAGGCAGGGTCTTCAATGGCTTCGATCACACCGTCTGGCGCCGTCGCCGACGCCATGAAACCGCGCGCCAGCTTCTGCACCGCCTGATGGTGGCGGCTGTTGACCTCGCAGGAATCGCTGTCGCTCAGCCGCTCCCGCATCAGGCGCGACAGGAGCGTGTCTTTGTCGAGCCACACTTCGTGCGCGAGTGAGTAGGACTCATGGGGCGGTACCCGCAGGCGATGCTCGAGCGCGCCTGTGACCTCAGAGGGAATATCACGGACCAGCGTGCCGCCGCACGCGACGTTCAATACCTGAATACCCCGGCAGATGGCGAAGATCGGCAATCCGCGGCGCCGCGCTTCAGCCACCAGACCCAGCTCGAACTCGTCGCGCGCCGGGTTGACGTCCACAATGGTCGGGTGGGGTTCGGCGCCGTAGCGTGCGGGCGCGAGATCTTCGCCGCCCGTGAGCAGCAGCCCTCCCACGCCCCTGAGGATATCGTCGACATCGTCAACATTGACGACATCGGCGTCGACATGGACGACATCGACCGCGGCCGCCCTGGCGGCCGGGTCGAGCACGCGCACGTCGCCCCCCACGTGGAGGACCGACTGGCGGTAGTCCTCGAGCTTGCGACAGGCCGTGATTCCGATGAGCGCCATAAAGTATGGAGGCGCGCCTACATGCGGGCCGGCACGCCGATGCCCATGAGGTCGAGCGCTCGCGACAACTGCTGCCGGACGTAGGCCACACCGGCTGCACGCCATTGGCGACGGTCGGCGCGCTCTTCGTTCAGGATCGAGTATCGGTGATAGAACGCGTTGAACAACTGCGCGAGCCCGAACGCGTACTTGGCCAGCACCGAAAACTCGAGCGATCGCACCACCTGGTCCACCACGTCATCGAGGCGCGACGCCTCGAACACCAGCGCCCAGAGATTGTGCGGATCCGCCTCGGCGCCCTCGTCGGCCAGCTCCTCTGCCGACGCCCGTTCCAGACCCTCGAGCATCGCCGCTTCCGTGAGTCCGTCGCGCTCCTTCAGCTTCTGGAAGATGTTGTTCGCGCGCACGACAGCATACTGCAGGTACGGCCCGGTCTCGCCTTCGAAGCTGAGCGCCTCGTCGATGTCGAACACGATGAGCGTGCCCCGCGAGAACTTCAGCATGAAGTAGCGGATCGCACCGACCGCGATCGCGTCGCCCACCTTCCGGCACTCCTCGGCCGAGAACGTGGGGTTGCGCCTGGCGACTTCGCCAGCCGCTTTCTCGGCCAACAGGTCCAGCAGATCGTCGACCTTCACGCCAAGTCCCTTGCGACCAGAGACTTCGACGAATGGCTTTCGCTCGCCGGTGTCTTCCGGATAACCGAGCTGCCGTGCGGTGTCGTGCGAGAGCGCGACCATCTCGTACGAGAAATGAATCGAGTTCTCGGCTTCCCGCGGGTGCCCGAGTGTTCTCAGCGCCTGGCCGAGGAGCGCCTGCAGGTACATCTGGCGCGAGTCGATCACGTTGTAGATGCGGCTGGCGCGTCCGAAGGGCGGCGCGCCGGCCTCGCCCTCGAGCGACGTCGTGGCCCACAGCGTGCGCCCGCCCGCCTGGTCGGCGAACCGGTGGTAGCGGAAGTCGCGCCCGAGGAGGCCGAATTTCCAGAACTGGTTGGCGATGTCTTTGCCGACGTAGGTCACGACGCCGTTGGAGCGGACGATGACTTTCTCCCTCGCGGCGGCGTCTTTCACAGGCTCGATTGACTCGCCCTTGGGCTCGATTGACTCGCCCTTGGGCTCGATTGACTCGCCGCTAGGCTCGATTGACTCGTCCTCCGCGGCGTCAGCCCCACCATCCGCCTCGTCCTCGATTCGCATCACCCAGCAGCCCTCGAGCCGGCCCTCGGTCTGAAGAAAGACCGCGCCCTGGGCCTTGAGGATGTCGAACGCGTGCGCCCAGAACTTCAGCCGCAGGATGTCGCCCTCGAAGGTCAGGAGGTCGTAACCGATGTTCAGCCGCGCCATCGTCTTCAGGTGCGCCCGCACGATCCGGTCCACGATGAACGCTCCCAGCTCCGAGACGGGGCGGGCGCCATGTTCCAGATCGCGCAGCGTTGCCGCGCGGATCTCGAGCCGGGCTTTGTCGCCTTCGTACCACTCGGTGACGCGCGCGTAGAGATCCCAGCAGTAGTAGTCGAACCGCGTCGAATCCGCCAGGCGCCGGACCTCGTCGATCGACAAGCGCTCGATCTCGAGGAATCCGACAATGACGTCGGCCACCTGAACGCCGGTGTCGTCGATGTAGTTCTGCACTTCGACGGGTATCCGACGGTACTGCAGCGCCCGCACGAGCGTGTCGCCGAGCGCGGCGTTGCGCAGATGGCCGATATGGGCGGCCTTGTTCGGGTTGATGGCCGTGTGCTCGACGATGGTTTTCGCCGACGGCCCGCGATCGAGGTCCTCGCCTAGACGTGCGGCCCGCGCGGGCACGACGCGGTCGACGAGAAACGCCGGCCTGTCGAGATACAGGTTCAGATACCCGTTCGGCGTGGCCACGACGCGGGCCACGCCAGGAATAGTGCCGAGCGCGCCAGCCAGTTCCTGTGCGATCGCCCGCGGTGCTTTCCTGAGCGTGCGAGCAAGCTGGAAGGCGACGGGCACGGCCAGATCGCCGAGCGCGCGGCCAGGCGGCACTTCGACCGTGAACGCCGGTACGTCGGTGACAGCGAACTGCCGTTGGATCGCCGCGGCGACCCGATCGTGAACGAGACGTTGAACGCCCAGGATCATGAAAGCAAGGACTGGCGGTACGAGATGATACGATTAGCGTCCGTGGCCCTGCAGCGCTTCGAGGACCTCGTACTCGGCCGGCGTATTCACGTTGGCGAGGAGGTAATCGGGATCGCCGAACGCTTCGAGCTCCCGATCGGTCACCACGCGCACTTCAGACGTGCTCATCGCACCCAGCAATTCTTTCAACGCCAGCCGTCGCTCGGCGAGGTGCCTGGCCACCAGCGTCTGGCAGGATCGCGCGTACACCGCGCACAAGGGATGATAGCCGCGATCGGTGATCGGCACCACGACGGCAGGACGCCCGGCGCCTGGGGGAGAGGTCGCCAGCGCGATCAAGTGCGCGACGAGGGCATTCGTCACAAACGGCATGTCGCACGCGAGGATGAGCACGACCTCGTCGCGCGCCGCCGCGAGCGCGGCGTCAAGTCCTCCAAGGGCGCCGTGTCCCCGCACGCGATCGGGCACCGCGCGCAGCGGCGGGCAGCCCTCTGGCGGGGTCGTTTCGAGGTCATTCCCGCCGACGAGCATCAGATCGCTGGTCACGCGCGACAGCTCCGCCAGTTGGCGCTCGAGAATCGTGCGGCCTCCCACGACCAGCGCGCTCTTCTCGCGCCCGCCGAACCGGCTGGCAGCTCCGCCAACGAGGATCGCGGCGCTCGGCATGCGGTTTCGATCTTAACAGGACTCGGCTTCACGTAACCGCATGCGCGAATACCCTGTTGGTCGCGTACTCGTCGCCTCCCTCCACCAGGGCATCGCCGACGTCCTGCCGACCCGGCTCGGATTCTACGAGAACTGGCTGCACGCTGATGGATTGCGCGGGGGGACGATCGGCGAGGCGCCCCTTTACGCCGTGTTGAGCTTTCTCCGGCAGGAAGGCGAGGCGTACCACACCATCACGGCGCGCGCCGGCCGGTACGCCGCCGAGTGGACGGTCGAGTCGATGCCGCCGCTCCAGCGCGCCATCGTCAAGGCGGCGCCTGGTTGGCTTCGCAAACGTCTGCTGCTGCGCCTCGCCGGCGGTCTGGTGCGTATGAGCTTCCGGCGAAGCCGCGCATCGGCGCGCATCCGACGCGGGACGGCCAGCATCGACGTGCGCGACTCGATTTTCTGCTCGGTCCGCGAGCCGGTCGATCACCCGCTCTGTGGTTTCTACGCAGCCGCGTTCACCCGGCTGCTCGCCCTCTTCGATCTCGACCATCGGGCTGAGGTCGTCGCCTGCCGCGGGACAGGCCAGCCGTCCTGCGTGCTCACGATCGCCCTCTAGCAGCCCAGCGAACCTGACAGGGGCCGCCTGAAACGCGCGGTTGTCCCCAATTTCGCCACCTGGCTACACGCCATCCATCAGGCTAGGGCCGCCGCTGTACGGGCGTGGTACAATCGTCTTGCATTGGCCGCCTATACACAGGACGACGGCTTCCATGAGATTCAGCTGAACGGAAAACAGCTGGTCTTCCTGTTCATGGCCGCGACCGTCGTGTCGGTGGTGATATTTCTGTGCGGCGTGCTCGTCGGCCGCGGCGTGCGCGCCGAGCGCGGTGACCTGGCGCAGGCGACCGACGCGACGACGATCGACGTGGCGCCCGCCGCCTCGCAGAGCGTGCTGCCCGGATCGTCGACTCCGGAGCCGGTGCCGGCCCAGCCTCCGACGCCCGTCGAGGAGCTCAGCTATTTCAATCGACTCGAGAAGCCCACGCCCGCCGTCGAGACCCTGAAACCGGCTTCGGAGCGAGACGCGCCGGCGCCCACCCGTCAAGCGGCGGGTCCCGCGGCGCCTCCGCCGCCGCCGGCCCGCGAGCCCGTGGCACCGGTTTCTCCTGCCGCGGCCGCGCTGCCAGAGCCTCCGCCCGGCTACGCGGTGCAGGTAGCGGCCCTCAACGTGCGTGGCGAGGCCGACGCGATGGCGAAGCGTCTCTCGACGAAGGGCTACACCGCGTACGTCGTGTCGCCGTCCTCGCAAACGCCGTCGCTCTTTCGCGTGCGAATCGGCACGTTCAAGACGCGGCGCGAGGCGGAAGCGATGGCCGCCAGGCTCCAGAAGGAAGAGCAGTTCAAGCCCTGGGTCACGCGCTGACCTTTCCCCGCGCGCTCGACTATGCGCGCGCGGCCCTGTCGGGCCTGCTGCTCGCGCTCAGTTTCCCCCGCTTCGGTCACCCGGCCATCGCCTGGATTGCGCTGGCGCCGCTTCTGCTCGTACTCGACCGGGGCTCCCTGATTCGCGCCTTCACGCTCGGTCTGACCACCGGCGTGATCTATTTCACCGGCACGGTGTACTGGGCGAGCCGCGTCATGGTCGTGTACGGCAACCTCGAAGTCGCGGCGGCCGTGCTCGTCAACGCGGCGCTCATCGCGTATCTCGCCCTCTATCCAGCGGTCTTCGCGGTTGTGCTGCGCCGACTGACGGCGCGCCTGGGTCGGTCGGCGTTGCTGGCCGCGCCGTTTGTCTGGGTCGCCACGGAGCTTGGCCGAACGCATCTCTTCACCGGGCTCCCGTGGGTCCTGCTCGGCTACAGCCAGGCCCCGGTGCTGCAGGTGGCGCAGCTCGCGAGCGTCTTCGGGGTCTTCGGCGTCTCGGCGCTCGTGGCCGCCGTGAGCGCCGCGGTCGCGCTCGCCGCCATGGGTGAATCGCGCCCAGGACCAGGCCCAACGGCCGAGCTCCACAAGCCGGTGGCGTTGGGCCTGGCCAATTGGGCGGGGTCTGGCGTCAGAGGGACGATCCCGTTGCTCGTGACCCTCGCGATCGTCGTCGGCGTTGCCAGCTGGGGTAGTCTCCGGCTCAATCGGTCCCAGCTGACGCGGACGGGCGAGCCCGTACGTGTGGGTCTCGTCCAGGGCAACGTCGATCAGGCGGAGAAGTGGAATCCCGCTCGTGCGGACGCGATTTTCTCCGACTACCTCGCGAAGAGCGAGCAGGCCATCCGCCTGGGCGCGCAGGTCGTCGTCTGGCCGGAAGCGTCGACACCCTTCTCCTTCGAAGAGGATCCAACCGAGGCCGAACGGCTGCGCGCCCTGGCACGACAGAGCTCGGTGCCGATCCTTGTCGGCAGCAACCAGATCCAGCGCGGTGAACCGATGAGGGTCTACAACGCCGCGTTCCTCGTCGGCGCCGACGGCCGCACAGCCGGCGTGTATCGAAAGCTGCATCTGGTGCCCTTTGGCGAGTACGTGCCGCTCAAGAAACTGTTCTTCTTTGCGTCCCGTCTCGTCGAGGCCGTGTCGGATTTCTCGCCGGGAGACGCCGAGGTGCTGCTGCCCGTCAACGGACACCGGGTGAGCGCGGCGATCTGCTACGAGATCGTGTATCCACAACTCGTGCGTGGCTTCGTCGTGGGGGGGAGCGAACTGCTGATCACGATGACCAACGATGCCTGGTTCGGCCCGACATCGGCCCCCTACCAGCATTTCGCGCAGGCGTCGATGCGGGCCATCGAGAACGGTCGCTATCTCGCGCGCGCGGCCAACACGGGCATCAGCGGCGTGGTCGATCCGTACGGCCGTGTCGTCGCCGAGAGCCGCATCTTCGAGCCGGCCGTGATCGTGGAACAGGCGCGGTTCATCGAGACCACGACGATCTATACCCGATACGGCGACGTCTTCGCGCATGCGTCTGCGATCCTCACGCTCGCGCTCCTTGTCCTGGCCCGTGGTCCTCGACGTAGAATGGGGAATGCGTACTGTTGACGACTTGAGACGACGCTACGAGGATCTCAGCAAGCGTGCTGGCGATCTGCGGAGCTATCTTTGAGGCCGCTCGGCTCGACGAGGAGCTGACCCGGCTCGAAACGCGCGCCGCCGCCCCGGATTTCTGGACGGACCAGGCTGAGGCGCAGAAGATTCTGCAGCGCCGCCGCCGCGTCGAGCTCGATCGCGATCTCATGGTGTCGCTCAAGAAGAAGAGCGACGACCTCGCCGTGCTCGTCGAATGGGCCTCCGCGGGGGAAGAGGTGGACGCCGAGTTCGGCCAGGCGCTCGAGTCCCTCGATCAGGAAGTGCAGGCCGGCGAGATCAAGAAGATGCTCGGCGGCGAGCACGATCGCAGAAACGCCATCCTCACGATTCACCCGGGCGCCGGCGGCACCGAGTCGCAGGACTGGGCCGAGATGTTGCTTCGGATGTATCTCCGGTGGATGGAGCGCCGGGGATTCAAGCGCGAGATCATCGACCAGCAGCCAGGCGAGGAAGCGGGGCTCAAGAGCGCGACGGTCACCGTCACGGGCGACTATGCCTACGGGCTGCTGTCGGCCGAGGCCGGCGTCCACCGACTGGTGCGCATCTCGCCGTTCGACCAGGCGGCGCGCCGGCACACATCGTTTGCGTCGGTCTACGTGTGGCCGGAGTTGCCGGAGGACGTCGACGTCGAGATCGACGAGAAGGACATCCGCATCGACACGTTCCGCTCGAGCGGCGCTGGCGGCCAGCACGTCAACGTCACCGACTCGGCCATCCGGATTACACATCTCCCGACCGGCATGGTGGTGTCCTGCCAGAACGAGCGATCGCAGCATCGGAACCGCGATTCGGCGATGAAGGTGCTCAAGGCCAGACTCTACGATTTGAAGCTGAAAGAGCAGCAGGCGAAGCTCGACCAGATTGGCGGCGTCAAGAAGGAGATTGCGTTTGGCAGCCAGATTCGAAGCTACGTCCTTCATCCGTATCAGCTCGTGAAGGACCATCGCACCAAGGATCAGGTGGGCGACATCAATCGCGTGCTCGACGGCGACATCGACGGGTTCATCAAGAGCTATCTGATGAAGAAGTCGAGCGGCACGCTCGGCGAGCCCACCGTCGAGGAAGACGTTGAATAAGACGCATTGAGCAAGGCGTCTCTCGTCGCCGCCGGCATCCTCGCGAGCCGCCTGGCCGGCCTCGTGCGCCTCCGCGTGTTTGCCCACTTCTTCGGCCTCGAGTCCCCCGAGGCCGACGCCTTCAACGCCGCGTTCCGGATTCCCAACTTTCTTCAAAACATGTTTGGCGAGGGCGCCTTGTCGGGCTCGTTCATTCCGATCTACGCCGGCCTCCTCGCGCGCGGGGACCGTCGTGAGGCCGATCGCGTTGCCGGAGCGGTGGGCGCACTCCTGGCACTCGTCGTGGCCATCGTCGTGCTGGTCGGCGTGTGGGCCACGCCGGCGCTCGTCGCGCTCGTGACGCCGGGCTTCTCTGGCGAGACGCGCGCGCTCACGATTGCGCTCGTGCGTGTGCTCTTCCCGGGCGCGGGTGCGCTCGTGCTCTCCGCGTGGTGTCTGGGTGTACTGAACAGCCATGGCCGGTTTCTGCTCTCTTACACCGCGCCCGTCGTCTGGAACGCCGCGATGATCGCCACGCTCGCGGCCTTTGGCCCGTCCGCCGAGCTGCCGCGGCTGGCCGTCCTGCTGGCCTGGGGCTCGGTCGCGGGCAGCGCGCTGCAGTTCGCCGTGCAGCTGCCGGCCGTGCTTCGGGTCGCGCCCGATCTCAGCCTGGCCGTCGGTTTCGCCTCGCCCGACGTCCGCGCCGTTGTCAGCAATTTCGTGCCCGTGTTCATCAGCCGCGGCGTCGTCCAGGTGAGCGCGTACATCGACACATTGCTCGCCTCGCTCCTGCCGACAGGCGCCGTGACCGGACTCGCCAACGCGCAGCTGCTGTACACGCTGCCGGTGAGTCTTTTCGGCATGTCGGTCACCGCCGCCGAGTTGCCGGGGATGTCGGGCGACGTCGCGGTCGATCCGCGCGGATTCGCGACGCTTCGAACCCGGCTCGACGCTGGACTGCGCCAGATCGCGTTCTTCGTCGTGCCGTCCGCGGCGGCGTTTCTGGCGCTCGGTGACGTCATTGCTGCGGCGCTCTTTCAAACCGGCCGGTTCCGGCACGAAGACGCGGTGTACGTGTGGGGCATCGTGGCAGGATCCGCGGTTGGACTGCTGGCGTCGACCTTCGGCCGCCTGTATTCCGCGACCTTCTTCGCCCTGCGCGACACACGTACGCCGCTCCGGTACGCGCTCGTGCGCGTGGCGCTGACGAGCGTCCTCGGCTACGTCTCCGCGATTCAGCTGCCGGGGTGGTTGGGTGTGCC